>CAYOKF010000070.1:0-7675 GCA_964404475.1 uncultured Dehalococcoidaceae bacterium
ATCAATGCCGCCGGTGCTCAGATGGCACAGTTCTACGGGCTTCCGTTCTATGCTACCGGTGGCATGACTGACTCCAAGGTGCTGGATTCGCAAAGTGGCTATGAATCTTCCCTGACCAACCTGCTGTGCGCCCTGGCTGGCTCTAACTTTATTCATGACGCCGCCGGACTGATGGAATTTGCCATGACAGTCAGCTATGAAAAACTCGTTATTGATAATGAGATACTTGGTATGGTGATGAGGGCAGTTGAGGGTATAAAAGTGGATGATGAAACCCTTGCCTTTGACCTGATTAAGCAGGTGGGGCCGGGGGGTAACTTCGTTACTGCACAGCACACCCGTCACTTCATGCGTAGCGAGCATTACCAGCCATCCCTGAGTGACCGGGGCAGCCGGGAAGAATGGGAATCCAAGGGCAGACCAAGCACCTGGGAGAAGGCTTCGGAAACAGTGAGACAGATTATAGATAATCATAGCTACAGCCTGTCTCCGGAAGTAAGGAGTAAGATAATAACCGAAATAGCAGGAATCGTAAGTTAATATATGATAATAATCGGAGAGCGGATAAACGCTTCAAATAAATCAGCCGGTGAAGCCATTACCAAAAGAGACAGCGCCTTTATAACCAGCCTGGCTCAGGCACAAACCGAAGCCGGAGCTGATTATATAGACGTTAATACGGGCACCGGCCAATACGAATATAAGCAAGAAATAGCGGCTATGAAGTGGCTGGTAACTACAGTACAGGCAGCAAGCGACCAACCGCTTGCTATCGACAGCGAGCACCCTGAGGTTATCAAGGCTGCCATGGAAGAATATCGCGGTGAAGAAATGTTCATCAATTCCGTCACCGCTGAACCGGAAAAGTTAGCTGCCATCGGCCCCCTGGCAGCAGAGCGCAGGGCACGGCTGGTAGCGCTGGCAATGGGCAGTGACGGGGTGCCGAATAGTGTCGAAAAACGTCTTGACGCCTGTGAGACAATAGTAACGCACCTGACCCGGCTGGGCGTTAAGATGGAGCAAATCTTCTTTGACCCGCTGGTTATACCCATTTCTGTAGATTCCAATCAGGGACTGGTTACGCTAAAAACAATCGAGGAAATAAAATCCCGCTACCCTGATGCCAGGACAGTAGTCGGACTGAGCAACATATCTTACGGGCTCCCCAACCGTAAACTGGTCAATCGAAGCTTTCTATTGATGGCTGCCGGCGCCGGTCTGGACGCAGCCATCCTTGACCCTCTCGACACCAGGATAATGAGCGTGGTGAAGGTGGCTGATATGCTGGCCGGTAAAGACGCGTTATGCCGAACCTACATTAGAGCCCACAGAAAAGGCACCATAGTAGACTAGGAGAAAAGATAGTGGCACGACAGGGCATACTGGTAGAGCCATACCAGAGGCTAAATGACGAGCAGATAGCACGGGTACACCGGCTATCAATGGAAATACTAGCCGACCCGGGCATAATATGCTTTAACAGAACTGCCGCGGCAGTCTTTGCTGATAGCGGCGCCGAGGTTATTACCGTCAAAGGGGAAAGACTGCCCCACTGGATACTCAAGATACCGGAAAAGCTTATCCAGGAAACAATAGAAGCGGCACCGAAAGTAGTTAAACTGGGAGCGCGGAATGAGGATAACTGCCTCATCCTTGACGGGCAAGAAACCAGAGTGCGTTTTGCCTCAGGCTCGGAGACCAATAACTGGCTGGAGATGGATATCGAAGCCTTTATCAGTAAAAATGAACCGGGGCAGGAGGTGAATTTCCCGGTATTCCATGTTGAGAAAGGAAACACAGACCGTCTGGCAACAGCAGCCCATCTCTGCGAGCATCTTGATTCATGGGACAGCTTTCTACGTCCGGTTAACATTCAGGATGATGAAATTAATGATAATAACAAGGACGTTAACAAATTTTTTGCCTCTCTGAACAATACTACCAAACACGTAATGGCCGGACTGACACAGCTAAATCAGCTTGATAATGTTATCCGGATGGCGCAACTCATAGCCGGTGGTGAAGACAGATTCAGGGACAACCCGATAATTTCATTCATTACTTCACTGATTAAGAGCCCCCTGCAACTCGTCGACGATACCACTCAGAAGACGATTGAAATAGCCAAAAGAGGTGTGCCTTTAGTTATCTCCAGCGCTCCTCAGGGTGGCTCCACCGCCCCCATAGTGGAAGCAGGCATAGTGGCACAGATAAATGCCGAGATTCTAACCGGCATCTCACTGGCACAGCTGATTAATAAGGGCACTCCCGTGCTCTACGGCAGCGTGCCGGGCAGGGCGAATATGAACGACCTTAATGACTCTTATGGAGTCCCGGAGTTCAGCCAGTACAACGTTGACTGCGTTCAGATGGCACGGCATTACGGTCTGCCCTGCTACTCCTCCGGAGGCGTTTCCGACGCAAGGGTACCCGGGATACAGGCTTCAGTAGAGAGGCTCTTCTCGCACACATTGATAACCCTCGCCGGGCCACAGTATATGCATTATGCCTTCGGTCTCATGGAGCGAACCAGTACCTTCTGCCCGGTACAGGCAGTGCTCGATGACGCTCACATAGGCATAATAAAGGGACTGGCCAGGCAACCTGCATTCACCGATAGCACAATCCCGGAAGTTCTGGAGCAGACACGGCGGGTTATGAATTCTTCAACCAAACTCTTTACCCGATTTGCACGGAGCGCTTTACGCTCCAGAGAGATTGCGCCGCCTTACCAGTTCGAGAGCAGAGATATGGCGGATGAGACATTGTTCCGGGCACAGGAAAGGTTAGATGAGATACTGTCGCTGCCGCCTGACCACATAGAAAAAGTAATAGCCGAAAAGGTATTTCAGCAGATACCGGGCCTGCTGAATAAATTAAAAGACAGCTAAGTCTGGAGGTTAAAAATGACGGAGAACCTGATTGATTCAATCCGAGAAAATGTTATTCAGGGCAGAGTGACCAGGGATGATGAAGGCCTGGAGGAAGGTATGGCCGGGCAGCCGGCAGTAACCGAACTGGTAGCAGAAGCCCTGGCGAAAGACATAGATGTCAAGCTAATCATCAATGAAGGACTCACCAGCGGTATGAACACGGTAGGAGAGAAATTTGAAGCCGGTGAATATTTTATTCCCGATATGCTGGCTTCTGCCGAAGCGGTAGGCGCCGCAATGGAAATGCTGGAACCTCACCTTGCCCAGAGCGGCATCAAGCCCAGGGGCAAGATACTTATTGCCACGGTAAAGGGGGACCTTCATGACATTGGCAAGAATATCGTGTCAATACTGCTCCGCGGAGCAGGCTATACGGTAAAGGACCTGGGAAACGATATTGACACTCAAACAATCGTCGATGCGGTAAAAGAAGAAACCCCGGAATTTCTCGGACTATCGGCATTACTCACCAGCACCATGGCACATATGGAAGGCACCATAAAAGCGCTTGCTGATAGCGGTCTAAGGGATGCAGTAAAGATAATAATCGGCGGCGCTCCGGTATCGGAAGAGTTCGCCCAGCGCATCGGGGCGGACGGCTATGGCGCCGATGGGTTCCAGGCGGTAGCTTTAGTCGAGTCACTCAACACCGCGTAGGTACTTTGGATACAGGATGAATAGTCAAGAAGCCAAAATATGGAGCACAGGTGGTACAACAACAATGACAACCGAAGCAAAAAGCGGCTATGAAATTGACCGCAAATTACTGGAAATAATTGATGGTATTACGCTTAATGAGCGCCTGAAGGGATTAAAAGAGCGATACCTTGATACCACGCCTCAGCTTGCCAGTGAACGGGGCACTTACTATGCCGAATCCTGGAGAGGGACCGAGGGGCAGCCCGTTCAGCTGCGGATTGCCAAGGCTGTTAAAAGATTCCTTGAAAATATACCGACGCCCGTATTCGACAACGAACTGGTGGTCGGCAGCCTCACCAGATATTTCCGCGGCTCCTACGCAATGATTAACTATGACTCAAACCTGATTCTTGACCTGCTGCCGGAGATGCCGAAAGGCGAGATTACCATGGGCGGTCTGAACGTTATCGGCAACCTGGACGGGAAGGATGAAAAGGCACTGCTGGAAAACAGTCTCTTCTTCAAAGGCAAGACCAACCGTGATCTCGAGGAGAAGGTCTGCCAGGCAATCTGGGGAAGCTGGCAGGACGATGTAACCGAAGCCAGAGGCCAGGCGCCCTATCACTATGCTCCGCCGGGCTACGGCATCACCTATTACGATAAGGTGTTTGCCAGAGGACTGCGGGGCATTATGGAAGAGGTGCAGGAGAGGCTTGACCATGCCGGGGAAATGGGAGTAGAAGACCCGGAAAAGATATGGTTCTGGCAGTCCGTACTCACTGTCTCTGAAGGTCTGATAACCTTTGCCCGCCGCTACGCCGAGCAGGCACGCCAGCTGGCAGAAAAGGAAACCGACCCGGTGAGGCGGGCGGAACTGGAAGAAATAGCTGAAGCCTGTTACAACGTCCCCGAGAATCCGCCGGGGAACTTTCACGAGGCGGTCCAAGCAGTATCTTTTATCGAGCTTGCCAAGGTACTGGAAAACGGCCGCATCGGGGACTACTGCGGCAGGTTCGACCAGTGCTTATACCCTTATTTTAAAAAGGATATCGCAGAAGGACGTATTACTCTAGAAAAAGCCGCTGACATTATCGGCGGGTTAATCACCCTGATCGGCAGGAGGGAACAGTGTGCCCAGGTACTGATGAGGGAGGCGGTGCAGACCAACAAGATTTCCAACATAACCCTAGCCGGTTTAATGAGAGATGGCAGTGACGCATCTAATGAATTGACTTATCTATTCCTTCACATGGTGGGTTTGCTGAAGTATGCCGAGCCGCACTTTACTTTTACCTGGCATGACGGCACTCCCCGCTGGTCAATGACGAAGGCAATCGAGACCAACCGGATAACAGGTGCCGGTCATCCCCAGTTCATCAATGGCGATACCACCACCCGGTACTTCGTTGACCGGGGTGTTCCTCTAGAAGACGCCAGAGACCACGCCTACCTGGGCTGCTCATATGCCCACCCAAAAAGCCAAGGTTATCACTGTAAAGCAATATCGTATATAAACCTGGCGCTGCTGGTGGATTTGACCCTTCACAATGGAGTGGCGCCGATGACCGGCAAGAAGATTGGTCTTGAAACCGGTGACCCCAGGAATTTCAATTCTTTTCAGGAGCTCTTTGAAGCTCTGGAAAAGCAAGCGGAACTTGTGGTCAAACGCTTTGTCCACCGTAATCACGTAGCCCACAACACGGAGCTTTCCACCTGGCGCGTGCCCCTGCACTCGACCTTCGCCACCGGCTGCCTTGAGAACGGTTACGATATCATGATGGGAGGGCAGTTCACCAATCCGGCAGACCATCCGGTCTGGGATGTCATCGACCGGGGGCATGTCTCGGCTGCCGATTCCCTGACGGCGATAAAGAAGCTGGTCTTTGATGACAAAAAGCTGACCATGGACGAGCTTATAGCAGCGCTGGACTCCAATTTTGAAGGCGAGCGGGGCGAGGAAATACGTAAGATGTGCCTGGACGCCCCTAAATACGGCAATGATATTGACGAAGCTGATTATATGGTGCGTGATGTCGGTAAAATAATACCCAAACTGCTAAAGTCAGAAGTAACTCCCTTCGGCTCCAAATACACTGTCATCCGGCAGGGGCTGACCTGGCATTACTATGGCGGGAAAGGAGTGGGTGCCCTAGCCAACGGGCGCAAAGCGGGGTTACCACTGGCTGATGCCTCTTTGTCTCCCACACAGGGTGCGGATACAAGCGGGCCAACCGCCGTATGTAATTCGGCGCTGAAGGCCGATTTCTCAGACGCAAAGACGGCGGTACTGAACCAAAAGTTCCCCCTCTCCCTCTTCCAAAACAAAGGGTTTGCCGATAAACTCATCGATTTTACCGAAACCTTTATGAGGAATGGCGGCCTGCATATCCAGTACAACCTGCTGGATGCAGAGACCCTGCGCAAGGCAAAGGAACACCCGGAGCAGTATAAAGACCTGATAGTACGGGTGGCGGGGTACAGCGCGTACTTCGTCCTCCTGGCTCCCGAGGTCCAGGACGAAATTATTGCCCGGACGGAACAAACGCTGTAATTCAGCACTCGCCTGCCACACTCAGAGAGAAATTGAAAAGATTTTCAACGATATGAAGCCGGGAGAAAAAACAGGGACAATATTCAATATTCAAAAATTCTCCGTTCATGACGGCCCGGGCATACGAACTACCGTCTTCATGAAAGGGTGCCCGTTGCAGTGCCGCTGGTGCTCCAATCCTGAATCAATTAATCCCCAACCGGAGCCGGGGATGATCAGGAATAGCTGCGACAACTGTGGAAAGTGCCTCAAGGTATGTCCTGAGGAAGCAATATACATGGACGATGATAGCATTATCCGGTTTGACCGGAGCCGGTGCACCGCCTGCGGGGAGTGCGTTACCGTTTGTTCTCCCGGGGCGCTTACCATCTACGGAAAACAAGTCACGGTAGAAGAAGTATTTAGAGAGGTTATCCGGGATAAGTCATTCTATGAGGGCAGTGGCGGCGGGATAACGGTTTCCGGAGGAGAGCCACTCCGGCAGGCTGATTTTGTGGCTGCCCTTTTTCAAACGTGTCATGACGCAGGTATTAGCACCTGCCTGGATACCTGCGGTTACGCCGCTACCGATAAACTGAAGGAAGTGCTGGCCTTCACAGACTATGTCCTCTATGATATCAAGCACATGGATACTGACTGTCATCATCAGTTTACCGGAGTGCCCAACGACCTGATTTTAAGTAATGATCAGGCTGTGGCGGCAAGCGGAACCCCGATGCTCTGCCGCATACCATTGATTAAAGATGTAAATGACACAGCGCATAACATAGGGAAGGCGGCGCAGTTTATTAAGAAGCTGGGGGATGGCATAGGCGTGGAGCTTCTCCCCTACCACCGTCTGGGGGTGGGGAAATATCAAACTCTGGATAAACCCTATGCCGGAGAAGCTTTTGTCACCCCCTCACCCGAGGATATAGAGCCGGTGAAACATATATTCGAAGAATATGGCGTGCCATGCACCATTGGCGGCTAGCCAGCCAATATCAATCATTTGAAATGAAAGGAGAGTACGATGGATAAAAGTGAAATGGATAGGACTGAAAGAGTACAGTGGATTTACTCTTCCAGCGATAACAAAGAACTGGAAGAACGGTATGACCAGTGGGCCAAAGATTATGACGCCGACCTCGATGAGGGGTTCGGCTGGCTGGGACCGCAGCGCGCCGTTGAGTTCTTCACCCGCCACGTGCCTAAAGAGGCTAGAATCCTGGATGCCGGAGCCGGCACGGGGCTGGTGGGTGAATTGTTGGCCAAACAGGGCTACAACCACCTGGTAGCTATGGACCTGTCTTCAGGTATGCTGGAGGAAGCACGGAAGAAAAATGTTTACCGGGAATTTCATCAGATGATGATGGGAGAGCCCTTGAACTACGCAACCGATTCCTTCGATGCCGTAATCAGTGTCGGCGTGCTTACCGTAGGGCATGCTCCAGCGAGCTCGTTTGATGAACTGATTCGCATCACCAGACCCGGCGGGCACATTGTATTTTCGCTACGCCCTGACGTATACCGGGACAGCGGCTTTAAGGAAAAGCAAGATGCCCTGGAAGCA
>CAYOKF010000071.1:0-7642 GCA_964404475.1 uncultured Dehalococcoidaceae bacterium
CGATGGCAGCGACGACGATGGCGGTAAACCCCGAGTCTATAAGCTGCCTCATGATTTCACTCTGGCGCTGTCCCCAGAGGGGCAGGTGGGGGGTGATCCCCGCCTGCTGGCAGACCCGCTCTACCCATTGCCGGTGTTCCTCAAGGTCAATGTCACCGAAAACACCGCCGCTAATACCATGCTCCTTGAGCCTGGCGAGCACCTTTTTGAATTCAGCCTCATAGTCAGCGCGGGACGTCCGGTGCTGAAGTAGGGTAATACCCAGAGCCTGCGCCTGCATCTGCAACAAGCTCGGGGTCAGTCCGTGTGTCCAGGAGCGCTGTCCGTCACCGGTAACCATGTTGGCCAGATAACACACTTTTAAACCGTTTTTGGCGGCCTGATAGCCGGCCAGGCAGCTATCCTTGCCGCCACTCCAGGAGACGAATACCTGCTGCATGCTACCTCCTAAGCTAATCCCAGCCGGGCGAAAATAATGACCATAACAAGCACCATTACTTCGGCTACCTCGCCGATAGCGCCGTAATTATCACCGGTCAGTCCGGAAAACCTGCTCTTGAAGTAAGCCGCCATCACCACAGTCAGCAGCCAGATAAGGAACATTATCATAAGTGCGCCAAAACCCAAGGGAATAACAAGGGCAGCGGTTACAACCAGAGTAATTATGGTGGCCAGAGTGAATTGAGGCCAGTTTGTTTCCTGCTGGAAAACCTGCCCCAGGCCTGACGGGCGGGCGTAAGGATAGACAAAGATGGCGTAGACCATCGCCCAGCGACTTACCGTAGGCATGAGCACCAGGGCGGGCGTCATTAGGGGGGTGGGGAGGCTGTTAAGGGATACGTATTTTACCAGCAACAGCAGCACGATGCCGATAATGCCGAAGGCTCCAGCCCGGCTGTCACGCATTGCCTGCCACCGCTCTTCGGTTGATTTCTGCCCGGCGATGCCATCCAGAGTATCCGCCAGACCGTCAAGGTGCAATGCTCCGGTGATAATTACCACGGCGATAAGCAGCAGGGCGCTGACCAGTGATGGCGGTAGAAAAAGCTGACAAAGCCAGTTCAGACCAGCCAGAATAAGCCCGATGATAAGACCGACCAGTGGGAAGTAACCGGTCGAGCGTCCCAGGTCTTGCGGGCTGGCTTGACCCTCTCCGGGAACAGGGATGCTGGTCAGGAACTGAAATGCCGCCAGGAATTTCAATTTATCTTACCTTCCTTCCTCGGATACGCCGGCTTCTTTGAAGGTAGCCATCTCCGCCAGCAGGCGGGTGGCTGCCTCAGCCAGAAATATACCCAGCGCGGCGCCGGTACCCTCGCCCAGCCGCATGTCAAGCCCAAGTAACGGCTTGAGTCCAAGATATTTTAGCAGCTTGGGGTGGCCGGCTTCTGCGGAAACATGGGCCGGAATAAGAAAATCTTTCAGTGCCGGCGCCAGTCCGGTGGCGATTAACGCCGCTGCTCCGGAGATAAAGCCGTCAAGGACTACCGGGATGCGGTGGGCGGCTGCTGCCAGCATCACCCCCGCCAGACCCCCGATTTCGAAGCCGCCCACCGCGGCTAATACTTCAAGGGGTCGGGTGGCTTCAGGGCGGTTTACCGCCAGCGCCTTTTCGATTACCGTGATTTTATGGGCCAATTGTTCATCATCAATGCCGGTGCCGCGGCCGGTTACCTCGGGAACTGGTGTGCCGGTCATTACGGCGCAGATGGCACTGCTGGCGGTGGTATTGCCGATACCCATTTCACCGGCGCCGACGATGTCAAGCCCTCTTTCTAGCTCGGCTTCAATTATCTCTGTTCCGGTTGTTACAGACTGTAATGCCTGTTCTAAGGTCATCGCCGGACCAAGAGTCATATTCCGGGTGCCGCGGCTGACCGGGCGCTGTAGCAGCCGGGGATCGGGCTTCAGTTCGGCGGCTACTCCCATGTTAACCACCAGCATACGGGTGCCGGTCTGGTCGGCCAGTACGTTGATTCCCGCCCCGCCCCGCAGGAAGTTCTGAACCATCTGGGCGGTAACTTCCTGCGGCCAGTTACCAACCTTCTCCGCCACCACTCCGTGGTCACCGGCCATGGTAATGATGGCTTTATCCCTGACGTGCGGTATCGCCCGCCCCTGAATACCCGCTATCTGGATGGACAGGTCTTCGAGTCGTCCCAGGCTGCCGGGTGGCTTGGTTAGCATGTCCTGTCGGGCTTGAGCCTGAGCCATTGCCGCTTTGTCCAGCGGGCGTATCCTCTCAATGATGCGTTTCAGGTTTTCCATATGCCACTCCTGCTATTTTTCGGTGGGTCGCCCGGCGGGTGAAAACCTTCAATAATGTTGATAAGCCTGCGGCACTCGGGCATGGTGCGGGGGGCGATGCGTACATACCCGGGCAGACCAAAAGAGGTACAGTCCCGCACCAGGATACCGTGTTTCAGTAGGGAAGCGCGGAATTCGGTGGCATTACCTGCTTTTATCAGGAAGTAATTTGTTGCCGAAGGGAGGGTTGCATAACCGAGGCGGGAAAGCTCACCCACAAGAAATTGCTTTGCCTCTGTAACCTTCTTTTGAGATTGTTTCAGGTAGTCGGTCTCTTCCAGAACGGCAAACCCCGTTTTCTGGGCGACAGTATTGACGTTCCACGGCGGGCAGACCTTGTGCAGAATATTGATAACCTCGCTGCCGGCGATGGCATAGCCCAGGCGCAGGCCGGCCAGCCCGTAGTCTTTGGTCATTGAGCGCAAAATGACCACGTTGCTACCGGAAATCAGGTCAACTGATGGCCAGGTGTCTGCCGCAAAGTTGACATAAGCTTCGTCAATTACCAGCAAGCCATCACTGCCTGCCGCCACGAGCTGTTCCACTTCCCGGCAGGAAAGGTATTGCCCGGTGGGGTTGTTCGGGTTGCAGATAAAAATTGCCCGGGGCCGGCAGTCTTTAATCAGGTTAACGGCGTCCGTTACCTTGAGGGCGAAGTTATTTGCCTCTCCTGTCCGGAGCTTTACCGGTTGCGCTCCGGCAATCCGGCAGGCAAGCTCGTACTCGCCGTAGGTAGGCTCAATTATCAGGACAGGGTCTTGCTTTCTGAAATAAGCCAGGGCGATAAGGCGAATAAGCTCGGTGGTACCACTGCCCACCAGGATGTTATCCGGGGTAACGCCCAGAGTCCGGGCGAGCCGCTCTCTGAGTTCGGTTGCCGCTGAGTCCGGGTATTGCCGGGTATCAATATTGGTCACTGCCTTCTCTGTTCCGGGTGGGGGCATAAAAGGATTGGTACAGACGCTGAAATCGAGAACTGTAGCCGGGGTCAACCCCAGGGCTCTCAGTTCGGCATAGTTAATGCCGCCGTGGGAGCAGGACTTTAAATTGGCTATTTCTTCTCTAGGCGGTAAGGACAAAGTAAACCACTCCTGTGATACAGCATAATAAAATCCAGAATCCCATGGCAATTTGCGCCAGCTCCAGCGAGGCATCAATCGTCTCCGGCACCAGGGGGTTCCCCGTCTTGCCTAATTTATACTGTCCCACCTTTTCCAGTTGCACGTTGAGGGCGCCCGCCGTGGCTGCCATCGGCCAGCCGGCATTGGGGCTCTCGGTGTTGACGTGTTCCCGGAGGGCAACCTGCCACGCTGCCCGGCCGTTCTTTCTTGAAAGAAAAGCCGCCAGTGCCAGGAGCATTGCCGCTAATCGGGCTGGTATGTAGTTAAGTATATCATCCAGCCGGCTGGCACACTTGCCCAGGTATTCGTATTTGCCATGATAGCCGACCATCGAGTCCAGGGTGTTAACTACCCGGTAGGCTACCGCTCCCGGCACGCCAAACAGCAGAAAGTAAAACAGGGGGGCGATAAAGCTATCGACGGTGTTTTCGGCTACCGACTCTACAGTCGCTGATACCAGCAGCGGCGGGGGCAAGTGATGAGTTTCACGGCTGACCATAGCCCGCAGTTCCCGGCGCGCTTCCTCCGGCTTTTCCGATTGTAGCAGGTTCCTGACCTTGATCGCTGCCTGCTTCAGCCCTTTCAGGGATAAGCTCAGCTTCAGCAATACCGCTCCCACGATGATATAGGCGGCAAAATTGAAACTCTTTAAATAGAACAATATCAAGCCAACGGCGGCGGTGAAAATCCCCAGGGTCAATAACACCATAAGCATTCCGTAGAGAAACTGCAATTTAGGTGACTGGCTTTTATTACCTCTTTCCAGTAGCCCGATGAATTTTCCCATCCAGGCAACAGGGTGTATGGCATTAGGGGGCTCCCCGAAAGCCAGGTCAAGGGCGATTGCCAGCAGTAAGATAAATAAAATGTCCATTGTTATTAATTCATACTCCTGCCCGTCTCGCCGACCGGTGATTGCTGTCCAGCAGGACAATGGGGAGCCCGTTAACCGGGTGAGTATGGACACAGTTTTCGGCGCCATAGACTTCCCGGATATTCGGTTCGGTAATGACTTCGGCCGGTGTTCCGTCGGCATAAATCCGGCCGTTGTTAATCAGGACGAGGCGGTTACAATACTGGGCTGCCAGGTTCAGGTCATGCAGGGCCGCCAGCACCGTTAAATTATTCTCAGTACACAGTTGTTTAATCAGGTATAGAATTTCCACTTGGCGCCCGATGTCTAGATTGGCGGTGGGTTCATCCAGCAGGATGGCTTTGGTCTGCTGTGTCAGGACACGGGCAATCAGCAGGCACTGTATCTCACCGCCGGAAAGCTCGTTGATTCTTCTGTTGGCGAGTGCTTGTGTTGATGTTTTCCCCATAGCCTGCCAGGCAATTTCCCGGTCTGCGGGTCCCTCTTGCTGAAACAAGCCGAGGTGGGGATTCCTCCCCATGAGCACTATTTCGAAAGCGGTGAAGGTGCTGGGGAGCAGCGGCATCTGGGGAACGACTCCCACCAGGCGAGCCAGGTCTCTCTTTCTAATCCGGGATATATCCTCACCGTCAAGGAGTATCTGTCCTGAACGCGGGTGGATAACATGACTTAGCGCCCGGATGATGGTTGACTTGCCAGAGCCATTAGGTCCGATAAGGCCGACCATTTCCCCCGGCATTGCCTGAAGGTGGACATCCTCCAGGACTTCCTTGTCATCGTAGCCGAGTGAGATATGACGCATTTCTATCTTGATCATTTTGAACCTCAGAAGATTGCCTTCTTCCGCCGCCTTAGTAAATAAAGAAAAAAGGGCGCTCCGCAGATGGCAGTGATTACCCCGATGGGTATCTCGGCTGGTGCCAGAATGGTGCGGGCGACAAGGTCAGCGAGAATCATGAAGATGGCGCCGGTAAGAACGGAAAGGGGCAGCAGGAAACGGTGGTCAGCGCCCCAGACGAGGCGGACGGCATGGGGAATAATAATGCCCACAAAGCCGATGGTGCCCACGAAGGAAACACTGGCCGCGGTAATCAGTGTGGCCGCAGCGAGGAGGACTATTTTGAGTCGCTCCACGTTAATACCCAGCTGCTGGGCCTGCTCCTCGTCAAGCTGCATCACGTTAAGCATACGGGCGAAAATCAGTATAACGGCAGTTCCTACAGCCACATAGGGGAAGACTATGGTTACTTCTGACCACTGACTTAAGGAAAAACTGCCCATCAGCCAGAAAATGATACTGTGCAACTTGTCACCGCTGGAGATGATGAGGTAAGAAACAATTGAGCCCAGAAGTGCCCCCAGGGCAACGCCCGCCAGTATCAGAGTAGTTACCGGCAGGGTTTTCCCCACCCTGGCGATGAGATAGACAACGGCGGTGCTTGCCAGCGCCCCGCTGAAAGCGAGCAGAGGAATGATGCCAAAACTGGTGACGTGCCAGCTGATGGGGAGGAGAAAGCCGATAACGGCTCCCAGTGATGCTCCCTGGGCTACGCCGATGAGGTAGGGGTCAGCAAGAGGGTTGCGGAACAGTCCCTGGTAAGTGGCGCCGGCAGTAGCCAGGGCGGCACCGACCAGCCCGGCCAGGATAACCCGGGGCAATCGTATTTCCATTATTATGGTACCTATGGCGCTTGACCAGCTCGGGGCTATGTCCACCAGGGGTAGTTTATCAGCGATAATGCTGAAAGTGGTCAAAGGCGAGATTGGTACGCTGCCCACAGTGGTCGCCAGCACTGCGGCAACCGCCAGCAGGATTGCCATCCCGATGATACTGTAGAGGGGCATCTGTCTGCCCCCGGAACTGGGTAGCTGCTCTGGAAGAGGCGGGCTTAAAGCCATGTTATTGACCTCTCACGCATTTACCTGAAAATTTCCCGGTTTATAAAAGCAGCCAGCTGTTCCAGGCCGTCAACGATACGCGGCCCACCACGGCTGGTCAGGTCAGAGTCTATGGCATATACCTGGCCTTGCTGGCGGGCGAGGGTATCTCTCAGCCTTGTTTCAGTTTGGGCAAATTTAAAGGTAGCGTCCCCGCCAGTTCCGTGACCGGTGCCGGCAATGATTACCTCCGGGTTGGCGGCAATGACTGTCTCCAGGCTAATATCACCGTAATCAGCAATGTCCCGGCCGATATTGGTGCCGCCGGCTTGTTCCATCAGCTCATTCTGGAGAGTTCCCGAGCCGGCGGTCATCAGCGGGTCATGCCAGAGGATGTAGAGGGTAGCTGGCCTTTGCTCCGGCGGCAGGCTTTCCGTCCTGCCGGTAACTGCCTGAATCCTCAGCTGCAACCTGGAGACCATTCCCGAGGCGGTTTCCTCCACGCCGGTAACTCGGCCTGTCAGGGTAATTGCCGTCAGTACCTCATCAATGGTCTTGGGGTCTAAAGCAAAAACGGTAATCCCTCTTGCCTCAAGCTGCGGGATAATCTTTTTTTCGTGGATTGACGTGGCTAAGATAAGATCCGGCGAGAGGGCGATTATTTCCTCTATATTGGGCGTGCTGAAGCCGCCGATGCTGGGCTTCTCCTCGGCTTCCGGCGGGTAGTTGCAGTAGTCGGTTACGGCTACCACTCTATCCGCCAGCCCCAGGGCAAATAGGATCTCGGTATTGCTCGGGGCTAACGAGATGATTCTCTGCGGGGAAGGGGTGAAGTTGACTGTCCTGCCCAGCTGGTCGGTAATTTCATTTTCGCCTGGCGGCACCGGCCCGGGAGGCGATGAGCAAGCCATCAGCAGGTTCAACAATATAAGTGAACTCAGGCACATTATCGCCAGTATCAACACTTTTCTTTTCATCACTTACCTTACCTGAATGAGTTTTGCCAAATAAAAAACCCTCGCCTCCAGACGAGGGGGAATAATCAGGTGTAATAAAATTCCCTACCTCTCCCCGCGGAGTGCTGTAGGATACTCAGGGGCTGGCGTTCTGACTTTTGACAGCTTATACTGTCAATCACAGCGGCGCGGCCGCGCCGGACTTGCACCGGCTTGCTTTCCAGTTAGGCCCTTGCTCACGCTAGGGCACCCCTGCTTGCCTATTCTATTTTAAGAAAATATACAACAATCAAGCTGAAAATGCAAGTTTGCTTGTGGTGAAAGATGCTACCAGGGAGATTGCCTTTCTTTAAGGGTACTAATCAGGTCATCCAGTGAGATGGCGCTGAGTGTCAGGGTTTGCAGTGTCCCTTTGGCGCTTAGCCTGATGGCCAGTTTGGCAATAGCTTCATTGCTCGGTGCTTCCAGTATGTTGACGAAATCATATTGCCCCAGCAGGCCGTACT
>CAYOKF010000072.1:0-7513 GCA_964404475.1 uncultured Dehalococcoidaceae bacterium
CTCACCAGCGGCTGGGTGACCAGTCGGCTGGGCAAACCCCATCTGGAGCAAGACCGAATAGAGGGACTGAGGGACGCCCGGCCCGTCCCCGGGTTGGTCGCATGACCCTGATGGTAACATCAGGGCTAGATAGATGGTCACCGCTCCGGTTCTCCGGAGTACAGAACTCGGCTTACAGGTTTACTTGACTCGCAACTCTTTAATCACGGTACCGCGAATTAATCGGGGGGGCCTTAAAAACAGCACCAGCCAATCCCCTACCCCGGAAATGTTGCTTATTGTGGCCCGCTCTTCTAAAATAACCCTGAGGTAATAGAACTAATGTCAAAAATAACCAAGACCGCCTTGAGCATTATTGTGATAGCCATCATTATCCTGGCTTTTATCGCCGGCTATACTCTTGGTGGCCAGCCATCCTACACACCAACTGACAATCTAGGTATTGTCGAGCAGGCCTGGACTTTTATTTTCAACGACTACGTGGAGAAGGAGAAGCTGGACGCCCAAAAATTAAGACAAGCCGCCATTGAAGGCATGATAGAAGAGCTGGATGATCCCTACACTTCCTATCTGGAAGCAGATGACTACCAGATGGGTGTGAGCAGCCTGGAAGGTGAATTTAACGGTATCGGAGCCCATGTCATGGTCAGGGATGAGCAGTTGACCGTAATCGCCCCCATCGCCGACTCACCGGCCGCCAGGGCCGGTATCATGACCGGCGACATTATTTTAGCGATAGATGGCATCAATACCACCGATATGAGCCTGATGGATGCAGTGCTCCAGATCCGCGGCCCCCGGGGAACGCCAGTTACCCTGCTCATCCTGCACCAGGGTGAAGCTGAACCGGAAGAGATTGAAGTTATCAGAGATAAAATCGAGATATCCAGTGTAAACCTTGAGATGAAGGAGGGTATTGCTCATATTAGTATTGCCCATTTCACCGAACGTACTGACCAGGAGCTTTCCCAGGCACTGAAAAGTATTAAAGAGCAGGGTGCTACCGGCATTATACTCGACCTTCGCAGCAATCCCGGCGGCTTACTGGACGCCGTAATCAATTCCGCCAGTTACTTCTTACCCGCCGGGACTGTAGTGGATGTTGTCAGCAACGAAAATAAACTGGACAGCTTTCAGGTTCACTCGGATTACCCCGTTACTGACCTGCCCATGGTTGTCCTGGTGGACAATTATAGCGCCAGTGGCAGTGAGGTGCTGGCTGGCGCCCTTCAGGACTATGGCCGCGCCATTATCGCCGGCAACAAGACCTTTGGCAAGGGCAGTGTCAATGTCCTCCGTGAGCTCAGTGACGGCTCAGGGTTATATATCACCACCGCTCGCTGGCTGACCCCCGGCGGACGCCTCATTGAAGGCGAGGGAATAACCCCGGACTATGAACTTGATTTCAACGAATTTGATGCCGTCCAGTGGGCGATAGACTACCTGAAAAATCAAAGATAACGAAGTGCTAATATGGCAAGCAAAGTAACCGGGATAACCATCAACCGGGCTAAGCTCTACTTAATCCAGGGGGATATCACCCAGCAAAGCACCGACGCCATTGTTAATGCCGCCAACTCCAGCCTGATGGGCGGTGGTGGTGTCGATGGTGCTATACACCGGGCGGGGGGGCCAGCTATTCTGGAAGAATGCAAACAGATCGTGGACAGACAGGGGCATTTACCCACCGGCAAGGCGGTAGTTACCACCGGAGGAAACCTCAAAGCAAAATACATTATCCACACCGTTGGTCCGGTGTGGCGCGGCGGCACCAGCAATGAAGCGGAACTACTAGCCAGCGCCTACCGGGAAAGCCTGAAATTAGCCGCTGCCCACCACCTGAAGAGCATCGCCTTCCCGTCAATAAGCACCGGAGCCTATGGCTATCCGCTGGAGCAGGCGGCCAGTATCGCCCTGAAAACTGCCGTCGATTTTCTCAAAGATACCTCAATTGAAGAAGTAACCTTCGTCCTATTTAACACGCAGGCTCTTGACGCCTACTCATCAGCCCTGGGCGAGATAAAATTATCCCGAAGCTAACCAAACCCATACTTGCCAAATAAGGGTAAATTCAGTACTATATCAGGCAAATGTGGGTTGATATTATTGCCGTAATCATTCTCTGCTTAAGCATTCTCGGCGGGCTGAGAGAAGGCGCCGTCAGGCAGTTCTTTTCCCTGCTGATAATCCTTATTGCCATACCCCTAACCGGACTCTTCTATTACCTGATCGCCGCCCTCCTTGCCTTCCTGCCCGGGACCAACTGGGAAAACTTTATCGGCTTTTTCATTACTATGGTAGTGATAAGCATCATCCTGTATTTTATCTTCTTCATTCCCAGAAGTTTTATTCAGAAAGCCTGGAAGAAAGGCCTGCTTTACCGCATCTTCGGTGGCGCTTTCAATGTTTTCAACGCCGCCGTCAGTCTGACGTTATTTACACTGGTACTGGGCGCCTACCCTGTTCTCGATTTTCTGTTGCGGGCAGTGGCTGACTCCACCGTGCTGACCTGGCTGGCGGAAAACCTGAGATTCGTTCAGGAAATGCTGCCCGAAGTATTTCGTTATACACCCGGTTTTGTGCCGTTTCAGACATAACAAATCTACAGAAAGGGGGTAAAGGATTATGTCAGACCAAAAGGCATTTCCGGTTACTATCAAGGGCGAGCTTACCGAGCCGCCGGGCCGGGGGTGGTGGCTCATCAAGTGGCTACTGGGAATCCCGCACTTCATTATACTGTTCTTCCTGTGGATAGCCTTCGTGGTGGTCAGCATCATTGCCTTCTTCGCCATTCTGTTTACGGCAAAATACCCGAAAGGCCTCTTTGACTTCAATGTCGGCGTGCTGCGCTGGAGCTGGCGGGTGGGGTTTTACAGCTATGAAGCTCTGGGCACGGATAAGTACCCGCCGTTTACCCTGGAGACGGTTGATGATTACCCCGCCGACCTGCAGGTTGAATACCCGGAGAAACTATCCCGCGGGCTGGTCCTGGTGAAATGGTGGTTGCTGGCCATTCCCCACTATATTATCATTTCCTTTTTCACCGGAGGCTGGGCAGTCTGGTGGAACTGGGGTCCCTGGCAAACCGGGTGGTTTGATAATAACGCCGGCCTGATCTTCGTCCTGGCTATCTTTGCCGGCATAGTATTGCTGTTTACCGCCAAATACCCACCGGATTTCTTCAGGTTTGTTATCGGCATGAACCGCTGGGCTTATCGTGTCGCGGCTTATGCCGCCTTAATGACCGATGAATATCCGCCCTTCCGCCTCTGGGATGACTAGGCTTCCGGCTGGCACACGGGGCAGAAATAACTACCGCGGTTGCGGATAGCCAGGCGCTTTATAGGTGTGCCGCAGTTGGGGCAGAACTCGCCGCCACGATGGGCAACGCTAAACCCGAAGTGGGCGGTGCCCAGCCCCCCACCGGGACGGTAGTAGTTCAATACGCTGGCGCCCTGGCTGGCAATAGCCGCTTGCAGCACCCGCTGAATGGCGTGGTGCAATTTCACTATTTCAGCCCGTGACAGGCTCCCCCCTGCTCGCAACGGGTGAATTTTAGCAGCAAACAGGGCTTCATCGGCATACATATTGCCGATACCGGCAATAAACTCCTGGTCAAGGAGCAATGCCTTTATCGGAGCAGTACGGTTATGCAGACGCCCGGCCAGAACCTCAAAAGTGAAACTTTCTTCCAGGGGCTCCGGGCCCAGTCTGTCGCCAATCACCCTTTCCTCCGGCGCCAGCCACATCACGCCAAACTTGCGCGGGTCACGGAAAGAAAGCTCGATGCCATCACTAAGATGGATGATAGCACGGACAAACCTGCCGTCAGACGGTGCTGAATTTAGCAGCAGAGAGCCGGTCATCCTTAAGTGGATAACCAGTATTTCACCGCTGCTCAGTTGAAACAGCAGGTATTTGCCCCGCCTTCCCAGCCCACTCACTCTCTGCCCGAGGAGGCGAGACCGGAAATCCTCAACCGGAGTATCCCGGACTATCCCCTGCCAGAATAGAGTGACACCGGTAATCTGGCGCCCGATAACATGAGGCAGCAACTCATTCTTTATCGTCTCGACTTCGGGTAACTCGGGCATGGTTTATTCCATTTCCCCCCAGTTTTTACCCTCTTTGGTATCCACCTTCAAGGGAATGCTTAGCTCCAGAGCTGTGGACATTACTTGAGACATCACGCGGCGCATTGTCTCCAGCTCTTCTTCAGGCACTTCAAAGACAAGCTCATCATGCACCTGGAGCAGCATCTTACTCTGCATCCGCTGTTCCTTCATCTCCCGGTACAGGTTTATCATGGCCACTTTGATAATATCGGCGGAAGTTCCCTGTACCGGCATGTTAATCGCCATACGCTCGGCAGACTCCCTCACCTGCCGGTTGGAGGCATTAATCTCCGGGATAAAACGCCTTCTCCCCAGCAATGTCTGCACATAGCCCGCCTTTCTCGCCTGCTCCTTGGTTGATTCCAGGTATTGCCTGACTCCGGAATATTTTTCAAAGTAAGCGTTAATAAACGTGCTAGCTTCCTCCCGGGAGAGCTCGGTTGCCTGCTCCAGCCCGTAGTCACTCATCCCGTAGATAACACCGAAATTCACCGTCTTGGCAAGCCGGCGCATATCCGGCGTTATCTCTCCGGCACCGGCGCCAAAAAGCTGCGCCGCAGTGGCGGTGTGAATATCCTCATCATGCTGAAAAGCAGCCAGGAGACCCCTGTCCTGAGACAGATGAGCCAGAACCCGGAGATCAATCTGTGAGTAATCTCCCGCCAAGAGAAGAGAGCTATCAGGAGCAATAAAGGCTTGCCGCATCTCCCTGCCGAGGTCACCGCGGATGGGTATATTCTGCAGGTTAGGCTCACTTGATGAAAGCCTGCCGGTGGACGTTCTTGTCTGGTTGAAACTGGTATGCAACCTGCCCGTTTTACGGTTAACCAGACCCGGCAGAGCGTCAACATAGGTTGATTTCAATTTACTCAGCTGACGATATTCCAGAATAAGCTCAACAATACGAAACCCCTGTTTGCGGAGCTCCTCCATAACTGACGCGTCGGTAGAATAGCCCCCCTTCCCCCTCCGCCCGGCGGGCAGCTTCAGTTCCTCAAAGAGAACATTAGCCAGCTGCTTCGGCGAGTTGATGTTAAACTGACGGCCGGCAAGGCTATATATCTCTGTCTCCAGAGCGATTAGCTGGCCGCCAAGACGATGCGACATATCCCGCAGCAGTTCCACATCCAGAGCTATCCCGCTCCTCTCCATATGCAGCAATACCGGCACCAGCGGCATCTCAACACCTGAGAATAGCTCCCACAGCCCCTGCTGCCTGAGATCTTCCTCAAGTAATGCCCCAAGCCTCAGCGTCATATCAGCATCAGCGCAGGCATAATCAGCCGCTTTCTTTACCTCAACCTGAGACATGGAGAGCTGCCTGGCACCAGTGCCGATAAGCTCGCTAATCGGCACCATCTCAATACCCAGCTTACTGAAGGCAAGGGCTTTCAGCCCCACCGACTTCTCGCCCAGCAGGTGTCCGGCAATCATGCTATCGAAGGCCAGATTATTCACGCTTACCCCGTTTTCCGCCAGCACCGTCATATCATATTTGCCATTGTGGGCAAACTTGGCCAACTTCATGTCTTCCAGCGGTGATTTAAGACGGTCAATCACCTGTGGCAGTGGCAGCTGCTCTACTTCACCCCAGCCAACATGGCCCACCGGGATATAATATGCCACGCCGGGTGCCGGCGCTAAAGAAATGCCAACCAGCTGCGCTGACATTGCTGACAGGCTGGTCGTCTCGGTATCAAAGGCGAATGACCTGGCTACCGATAGCCGACCCAGCAATTCATCAAGCTCCGCACTTGTGGTAACGATGTGGTATTCTCCTTCCGGTGGCTTGACTTCGGACCGGGTAGAAGCCGTCTCCACCTTTTCTTCATCCGCAGACACTTCCGGCAGCTTGGACAATAAGCTGGAGAATTCAAGCTCGCGGAAGAGGCTAACCACCTGATTACGGTCATACTTACTGGCCTCACATCCGGTTAAATCCAGCGTAACCGGAGCCTGTATCAAGATGGTCGCCAGCTCCTTGCTCCGGCGGGCGATAGCCTCATTCTCCACCAATTTGTCGTGGAGCCGGGGCGGCGTTACCTCATCAATGCGGGCATAGATTTGCTCGATGGTGCCAAATTGCCGGATAAGCTTTACCGCCGTTTTCTCGCCAACACCGGAAACACCGGGAATATTATCCGAAGGGTCACCTGCCAGACCCTTAAGGTCGGTAATATTCTCTGGCCCAATGCCATATTTCTGGCTCACCGCTGCCTCATCATAGAGCATGGTATCACTAAAACTCCGTCCTGGCCTGGGATAAAGCACATTAACCCGCGTTGAAACCAGCTGCATGGTATCCGCATCACCGGTAACAATAACCGTGTCAACTCCCTGCTGCTCAGCCTGGCGGCTTAATGTACCCAGGACATCGTCAGCTTCGTAGCCGTCAATTTCAAAAATGGGTATATTAAAAGCTTCCACCAGCTGTCTCACCCGCCCCACCTGGTTGACCAGGTCGTCAGGGGTTGGGGGGCGGTGCGCCTTATACTCTTCAAAAAGCTGGTGGCGAAAGGTGGGCCCCTTCTTGTCAAAGGCAATGGCACAGTGAGTTGGCTTCAGATCCCCCAGTACCTTGAGCAACATCTGAGCGAAGCCGTAAACCGCGCCCACCATCTCACCCGTACCGCGCAAAGTCAGCGGGGGCAGGGCATGAAAGGCACGATGCAGCAAGGCATTACCATCAAACAGCGCGAAAAGCGTCTTCGCCATATCCTAATTATAGCAGACTGTAACCACGGAAAGGTAGAAAGGCCAAGCCGGGAGAAATCTATTCTTGAGGAATTGGTAAGTCAGCTTCTCCCGCCTGATAGTTACGGCGTATATATTTAGCAATTTCAACAAGGGTAGCCGTCAGTGGAGCCACCAGCAATAACCCCCAGAAACCGGCGACATATGCCCCCAGAACGAGCAAGAATATCATGACTGCGGGGTGTATCCGCAGGTAGGCACTCTGGATTCTGGGAACAAGCAAGTTATTCTCCAGCAACTGCACCGCCAGAAAGAGGACGATTACCCAGATTGTTTTTTCCGGTGCTACTGCCAGGGTAACTATCGCGGCCACTCCGCCACCAATCCACGGCCCCAGTGTCGGGATAAGCTCGGCTACCCCGGCCAGGATAGACAGCACCGGCGCAAACGGCACCCGCAAAATTAACAGCCCGATAAAGGAGAAGTAGGCGACAATCAGCCCCAGCATCACCTGAGCGCGAATGTACCTGCCCAACACATTCTCCACAATTGCCAGCACGCTCTGGATATGCAACGAAATACGCGGACTGAATACCGAGGTCATACTCCTCTTCAATTTCTCTGAATCCTTCATGGTATAGAAGAGGAAAAAGGGCAAGGCGGCAAAACCAAGAATCGTGCTAAAAGTGCGCGGCGCTGCCGTA
>CAYOKF010000073.1:0-7456 GCA_964404475.1 uncultured Dehalococcoidaceae bacterium
TATCTCCGATAACGATAACCAATTCTACAGTAATTATTTATTTTGAACAATTCCCGGTTAAGCGGAGGTCTTTTTAACTAACTCCCCAAACTCAGGTATTGACAAATTTTTACTTTCGCATTATCATTATTCGCCGTAGATTACTGGAGCTGTTCCATGAATGCCAAGTATGAAATAGGCCAGGAAGTAGTTATCACGCCGGTGGAGGAACGGGTTTTATCACCGCGGGATTCCGCCCTGGAGCCGTACGCCGGTCAGACGGGCAGGGTTACTGAATGCCACTGGATAACCACCAGCACGGGTCAGGTCTTTTATATTTACACGGTGCAGGTCGGCCCCGACAAGGGGAAAATCGTCTTGCACGAAGATGAGCTGGAAGCACATTTCAGCTAGAAGAGGGACAACTTCTGGAAGCAATAGAAATAGCGCGTCAGGTAGTGGAAGCGGCCAGCGATAAGCAGGCCAGTGACATTGTCCTGATGGATGCCCGCAGAGTATGCAGCTTTGCCGATTATTTTGTCATCTGCACCGGTGATACTGAGCGGCAGATACGGACTATCTATGAAGAAGTTGAGCATGTTCTGAAGCAAAGGGGAGTTTTGCCCTACAATCATGAAGGCACGCTGGACTCAGGCTGGCTGCTGCTGGATTACGGTGATGTCATCGTGCACGTCTTCGCTCCTTTTGAAAGGGAATACTACCAGCTAGACAAACTGTGGAATGAAGCTGACCTTGTGCTCAGGATGCAGTAAACTGCCGTTCAGATTCCTCAGGCAAAGATTTCACCATCGCTAAAGAACAGACTGATTTCCTTCCTGGCATTCTCTGCTGAGTCCGAAGCATGTGTCGCGTTACGTTGAATGTCAATCCCGTATTCACTGCGGATAGTGCCTGGCTCGGACTTGGCCGGGTCTGTTGCCCCCATCACTTTCCGTATTAAGTTCACGGCATCATCACCCTGGAAGACGGCAGATACTATCGGGGTAGAGATGATATAGTCCACCAGGTCGTTAAAGAAGGGTTTATCCCGGTGCACGGCATAATGCTGCTCGGCCAGGGCTCTATCCATGTGCAGCATCTTGAGCGCCACCAGCTTGAGCCCTTCCTCCTGCAGCCGGCCGATGATAGTGCCGGCCAGTTCTCTCTCCATAGCATCGGGTTTTATCAGAACCAGAGACCTCTCCATATTAAACTCCTCACATTAATTATTACATTCCATGCTCAATTAAAGAGCGCCCTCAGATTGCTGACCGTCACTTTTTGCAACGTGTCCATGACGAGGTCAGCCTCGCCAAGGCTCTCCACGGGGTGACTATTGGTAACCGCCAGGCACTTCATACCCGCCCTCTTGGCGGCGGCAACTCCGGCGACAGCGTCTTCCACTACCAGACAGTCGCCCCGCTCGACCCCCAGTTTCTCGGCCGCCAGCAGAAAACCCTGCGGGCTGGGCTTGCCCTCGGTTACCTCCCCACCCCAGACGATGGCCTGGAAGCAGCTATCAATACCCAGGCTGCGGGTAATCAATTTGATGTTTGCCATGGGCGCCGATGAGGCGATGGCCACCTTCACCCCGCTTTTCACCAGTGATTGTATCAGCTCTATGGCTCCGGGAAGTGCTCTTGTGTTTCCGGCTACTAACTGGCGGTAGCTCTCCTCCTTTTCCTCGGCGATAGTTTTTATCTCATCTGGTGACACACCGGCACCGAGGGTATTGCGGACGATGGTGTCATTCCGCTGGCCAAAGTGACGCTGGAAATCTTCCCCGGTAAACTCCACGCCGTTTTTCTTAAAGACCCGCTGCCAGGCCTGGAAATGATAAGGGCCGGTATCCGCAATCACCCCGTCCATATCCCAGATAACCGCCTTAAGATTACTTTCCGGCATTGCTTCCCCCGGGACCCTTTTCCTGGCCACTGTCTTTGTCAACGATATACCATGATGCTTTAGCTTCCGCAACCAGGGTACCGTCGGGCAGGGTTATCTGCCCTTCTGTCTCAAGTATCCTCTTATTACGACTGGTTACCCGGCCAGTGGCTACCAGCGGCTCTTCTACCAGTGCCGGGCGCTTGAACCTTATGTTCATTTCTACCGTGAGACAATCCACGCCGGTTAAGAAAGCAGCTTGGTTCATCGTATCATCAAGCACGCAGGAAAGAATGCCGCCATGAACAATCCCGGGGAAGCCCTGGTAGAGCTTACCCAGTGTAAACTCCGTTCTGACCACTTTGCCGTCCCAGGCAAAGGTCAGCTTCAACCCGATGGGATTTTTTTGCCCGCAGCCAAAGCACAGCTCATCGCTCCTATCGGTATTAACCGACAAGCGTGGTACATCTACCATGATTCTATCTCCATTCTATCTTATTTCACGCTGACTTAAAGTGTTCCCAGCCTGCCCGCGGTAGCTGGCAGGGGTTGCCCTTGCTGTCAATCAGGCTGACCTCACCCGCTTTACCGGCGGTAATTTCGCCAATTACCGTAACCGGGCAGGATGCCGCCTCTTTTACCTCATCGATAATACCGGCGGGGGCCGTAAAGAGCAGTTCGTAGTCCTCTCCTCCTGATAGCGCCAGTTCCAGAGCCCGGTCACCGAAGCCGCCGCTAACGGTGGGGTGGATGGGCAGCCGTTCAATCTCTACCCGGGCACTGACCTGGCTGGCGCTACATATCTGGCCAAGGTCGGCAACCAGGCCGTCGCTGATATCTATTGATGCTTTTACTCCCTTCTTGATGAGTAACTGCCCCGTAGCGACTCTGGGCAAAGGACTGAGAAAAGCACCTCTTAGATAATCGGCAGTCACCTTGTCGAACTCAAGCCCGTTACGCAGCATCTCCAGGCCGGCGGCAGCACCACCCGGATAGCCGGTAACCGCAATGCTATCACCGGGTCGGGCGGCAGAACGGGTGAGCAGCTTCTTGCCGACGGTACTGCCGAGGACAGTAATTGTTACCGAGACCACCGGTGAGCGACAGGTGTCACCACCCACCACCAGTACCCCGAACTGCTGCGCCATCGCCGCAATCCCCCGGTACAGGGCGATGACATCTTCAACTTCGGTAACACCGGGCAGGGCCAGCGAGACCAGAGCATAACCGGGTATGCCGCCCATAGCTGCGATGTCACTTAGATTGACGGCCAGTGCCTTCCGGCCCAGTTCCTGCCAGGATATGGTGCTCAGGGAGAAGTGAACATCCTGGATCAGCGAATCAACGGTAGCCAGCTGGATAGAGGCATCAGTATGCCAGGCAGCAGCATCATCGCCAATTCCGGCAATGAGTTGCTTGCCCCCGGGGCTGGAAACCGTTTTGGCCAGGAGTTCAATCAGCCCGAATTCCCCCAGCTCTGATACCTTCATCAAGCGAATTATAGCACATTTAACGTCATCTTTTGGATAAATAAGAGGAGCGGGCGATTGCCCGCTCCATATTATAAAATTACAGCCGGAGTGATTCAGGAATTATCCTCGGCCGCAATGTCCGCCGCTCGTTCACTGCCCATTTTAGCCGGTGAGAACTTGAGCCGCCATGCCCTGACTGGCGCCACGAGGAGGCCTGATGAGCCAATAACGGTAGCGATAATCCTGTCGGCAACAGGCATGGGCTGTAACCATGCCAGCATCAGTATCGCTATGCCGGATAGCCCGAATAAAACCATCAGCAGTACGTTCATTGATTGGTCTTTCATCGTTATTTACCTCCTCGTTTCATGGCTTTTAATATATTTAACGTAAAAAAGAACGATTGGTTAGTTTTACTTGCCAAATCTTTTCCGCCGATGCTGGCACCATGATAGCAACGGAATATTAAAATCCGGTTAAAATCCGGGAAATTTTTATGATTTCCCAGGGATGGTGGCAACAGGTCTTCAGAAAATCTGCTTTGGTCCTGGTTTTTTATCAGGTATTTTAGATAGTTCCAGTGATTTTGAGCGCCAAATAATCCGGCTTGACAAAGCAGTGCCTAACCATTACGATTTTTCTTGAGGTCGTGCTAGATGGGGAGCTAGCGGTGCCCTGAACCTGCAATCCGCTGCAGCAGGGTTGAATTCCGTCTTGAGGCCCTTGTCTGGTAGGACTGCCTGAGTTAAGTGGTGTTGAAGCCTGGGTCCTGCGCGGCAGAAGGCTATGAATCCCGTCAGGTCCGAGAGGAAGCAGCGGTAAATGGTAATTTCTGGGTGCCGCAGGGTCACCTGGGTGGAGCCGGCTGGCTCAGGTAAGCTATTAGGCGGGGTCGAGGGAAGGTGCACGGCCTCTATTTTATTCTGGAAGAGGGCTCTTTGGGGGAAGATTCGCTGCTGTCACAAACCAGGAGGCTTCTGCGTCGCTTTCACCTCAGGGCGAGGCAGGGTCTGGGGCAGCACTTTCTGGTTGATGATGAGGTTCTGTCCGTAATCACCTCGGCGGCAGAGCTGGGCCCCGGTGATACCGTTATTGAGGTGGGGCCCGGGCTGGGTGTCCTGACCAGAGAGCTGACCCAAAAAGCGGGCAGGGTGATTGCCGTTGAATTAGACGATAAGCTCGCCGCGGCTCTAACCGGGGCACTGGCCTCTTTCAATAATGTGTCCGTTATCAATAAGGACATACTTGACATCGCGCCGGCGTCGCTGGTGAGCGGCGCTTATAAGGTGGTGGCAAACCTCCCCTACTACATTACTTCCCCGGTGCTGCGCCACTTTCTGGAGGCATCAGTCAAGCCGGAGATGATGATAGTCATGGTGCAGAAAGAGGTGGCCGAGGTGATTGCCGCCGCGCCGGGCCGGTGCAGCGTGCTCAGTATTAGCGTGCAGTTTTATGGAAGCCCGGAAATTATCAGATATGTGCCGGCCAGTTCTTTCTACCCGGCGCCGGAGGTTGACTCGGCGCTACTTAAGATAGACGTGTATCCCCGGCCCGCGGTGGCAGTAACTGACGAGGCCGGCTTCTTTGCTCTGGTGCGGGCCGGTTTTGCGGCCTCGCGCAAGCAACTGGTTAATTCTCTTGCCCAGGGCTTGCAGATTAACAAACCGGAGAGCGCGTCATTACTGGAAAAAGCGAAAATAGCCCCCCAGCGGCGTGCCGAGACGCTGACTCTGGACGAGTGGGCGCTGCTGTGGCAGGTCTTTCAAGAGAGGAAAGAGAGACAAGAATGCTGACTGTTAACGCGCCCGCCAAGTTAAATCTGACTTTCGAGGTTCTGGGTAAGCAGCCGGATGGCTACCATCAAATCCGTAGTGTTATCCAGGCAATTAGTCTTGGTGACCGTCTCACCTTCCGGGTGAGCTATGAGCTCGGGTTCAGGTCGAACCTGCCGGACTGGTCTGCCGGAGAGAGTCTGGTCTCCCGTGCGGCTCAGTTGCTGAGGGTAACTGCGGGATGCTCTGAAGGAGCGATTGTGGAAGTCGAGAAGCGCATCCCCCTGGTGTCGGGGCTGGGGGGAGACAGCAGTGACGCCGCCGCTGCCCTGTACGGACTCAATGAACTCTGGAAGCTGGGTTTATCCGGGGATAAATTGCTGGAGCTGGCGGCGCAGCTGGGGTCAGATGTGCCCTTCTTTCTCCACGGCGGCACGGCGCTGGCTGAGGGCAGGGGCGAAAAGATTACCCCCCTCCCGGCGCCACCCCGGTCGTGGCTGGTGCTGGTTGTCCCCGCCGTGCCACGGCTGCCGGGGAAAACCGGGCGGATGTACGCCAGCCTTAACGCCCGGCACTATACCGACGGGCAGATTACCGAAAGATTAACCGATGTGCTGAGGGGGGGTGGGGATTTTTCCGCGTCTCTGCTGTTCAACACCTTTGAAAACGTGGCTTTCACTGAGGATTCAGAGCTGAGGCTATACCGTGACCACCTGCTTAAAATGGGGGCGGATAATGTTCACCTGGCCGGCTCCGGCCCAACCCTGTTTACGCTGTCAAGCGATAGGCAACAGGCCGTGGACTTATACGCTCTCTGCCGGCAGCAGGGAATGGAAACATACCTGGTGGAGGCGGGGGGATAAAAAGGAAATATAGTACAATAATGTATATGGAATTATTAAAAGAAATGGAAAGACTTGGCTATAACAGTTATATGATTGAGCGTGCAAAAGAACGAATTATTGAGCTACAAAAAAGAGGGGTACAAGGCGTAGACAAATTCGTAAAAAAGTTACGAGATAGACTCAATGAAAAAGAGGACTATTTGGATATTCTTATGGAAGGTAGATTCGCTATTATCCTTGCTAGGAACAAATTTTCAAATATCCATATAGAATACTGCCAGGAAGGTCCAGACCTAAAAGCTAACTGGAATAGAAATACAGTTTATTTTGAAGTAACGAGAAAACGCCCTAGTGAAGATGATAGAATAATACAGTCTTCTGCCGCTTTTGTATCACCAGCTACGACAGAAAATATTATTGACAAAATTCGTGTGAAGATTCCGCAGCTACAAACCAATGGAGTAAACATTGTAGTTATCTGGAGTGATACAATAACCTTAGGTAAGCCTGAACTAGAGAAAGCCTTCGAATCTATCAGAGATGAAATCAAGGAGACCCCAGAAGAATACAAAAAATTAAGCGGTGTATTACTCACTAATGGTGGATATAACAGTGGAACATTAAAACAATTCTATCTGTTTGAAAACGATAATGCTTCAAAACCGTTAAGCCCCCGCCTTACCAGAAAGCTAAATTCTCTACACGAGCAAAACCTTGAGAAGTTACAAGGATATTGGGAATAGGCAATTTCTGAGCTCAAGCGATTTGATTCCTAGCTATTATCCCTATTTAACAATCTCCTCACCATCTCCTCCTCGTTCTGTTTACTCCGCACCTTCCCGTCCAGCCGGGCGTTGCGGAGGCGGTTCAGCACCTCTTTGATGAGAGGGCCCTCGGTTATGCCCATCCTTTTTAAGTCGTCGCCGCCAAGCGCTGGCCTAACATAGCGCAGCTTGCTCATAAATAGCCGGATGCGTTCCCTGGCCAATGGGGAATCAGTTGCCAGCAGGCTGGTGTTGAGCGCCATGGCACCGTAGCCGTGGAGGGCAGCATAGATTCCGCCGGGCTTTAGGTCAGGCGCGGAAAGTATCTCCAACTTCTCTTTGATAGCCAGGGTATCTCTTAGTAACTGTGCCGTTGCCTTGGGCAACCTGAGATATGAGATGAACTGTTCGCTCTCTTTAACACTCAGTCGGTAGGCCAGCAGCGCCAGGTAGAGCGCCAGATATGGCGGGTCTGTTGAGCCGGACTGCCTGGCTCGCTCAAAACTGTTCGCCAGCCAGCCATTGCCCCTGAGCGAGGGGTGCAGCCTGGCTAATACCCCCAGTTCATCAGCCCGGCGCAGGGCTTGCTCGGGGGAATCCTCCGTTAAGACCAGCTCCAGCTCATGCCGGATACGGTCACCACTGATTGAAACCAGCATTTCCCGGTCCCGCCTCACCAGCTCCAGAGTATCCGGCTCCATTTGGAAGTCCAGGCGCTGCTCGTAACGGATGCCTCGCCA
>CAYOKF010000074.1:0-7308 GCA_964404475.1 uncultured Dehalococcoidaceae bacterium
GAAAGTACCGGACGGGCATTAAGCATCGAACGCATTGACCGCAAGATGGAGGACCAGTGAGTAAAGCCGATTTACACATCCACACTACCGTTTCCGATGGAAAATACAGCCCGGAAGAGATAGTCCGCAAGGCGGCGGAACTGGGTTTAACCGTCATTGCCATTGCTGACCATGACTCTGTGGACGGTATCGAACCGGCTATGAACGCCGCCCAGGCCTTCCCCCAGCTTAAAATAATCCCTAATGTTGAAATCAGCACGGAGGACGCCGCCGGCGACGTACATGTCCTGGGTTATTTCATAGACCATACCAACGCCGAGTTAAAATCTTGCCTCGCGACGTTCCGCAACTCCCGTCAGACACGGGCCCAAAGGATGATTGCCAAGCTTGAGGATTTAGGCATAAAACTTGAATGGCAGCGAGTCCAGGAACTAGCCGGTGACGGCACCATCGGGCGCCCCCATATTGCCCGGTCAATGCTGGAGAAGGGATATATCAGCACACTGGGTGAAGCCTTTGACAAGTATCTGGCTCATGGCGGCCCCGCTTATGTAGAGCGATACAAGTTTACCCCGACAGAGGCAGTAGAGCTAATTCTACGCTCTGACGGGCTACCTGTGCTGGCGCACCCTTTTACAGCGAATGAACCGGAAGACTTGATTGCCAAACTCAAAGCCGTGGGGCTGGTCGGTATCGAAGCTTACTACAATGGCTACACCGCTGATGAAGTTCAAAGCCTGGTCAACCTAGCTAACAAATACAACCTTATTACCGGCGGTGGCACTGACTACCACGGCCTTGACGACAATAAGGAGACCATGATAGGTGGCGCTGACTTTCCTATGGAATCAGTGGAGCAAATCATCGCCTTAGCCCGGCAGCGAGGGTTAAAAGCAGCCAGTCCCACTGTATTTCTAAAGTAGCACTACGGAGAAGCAATGATTATCTGGCTGTTAGTATTACTGGCTGTAGCTTATCTGCTCGGCTCAATACCTGCGGCACAAATAGTGACCAGGCGTTATCACCGGATCGACCTTAGAGAGTACGGTACCGGCCAGATGGGTGCTGGTAACCTGTGGCGGATGACCTCATGGCGGCTTGGCTTGCCGGTGGGTATTTTTGACTTCGCCAAAGGTCTGGTCATGGTACTGGCAGCGAACCTGCTGGGGCTGGACATTGCCCAGCAGATACTGGTGGGGTCAGCTGCAATTATCGGGCACAACTGGTCTGTTTTCTCACGCTTCAGCGGTGGCCGAGGAGTCGCCACCACCTGTGGCATCATCTTCATTCTCCCTCTCATCAACGGGATAACACCATGGGCATGGATATCACTGGTCTTTTTCGCTATTCTCGCCATCGGCTCCGTCACTCTACGCAGCTCACCGGTGCCGGTGCTCGCCTGCACAGCGTCATTACCCCTGGCTGGCTGGGGGCTGGGAGTAGGACTTCCCATCACCCTCAGTTACCTGGCTATCTTGCTGATACTCATTATTAAACGCTTAACACCGCCACTCTCGGCAGAAGCGGCTCCAATCAGTCTGGGGCGGGTATTGCTCAACCGGCTACTTTTTGACCGGGATATAATGGACAGGAAATTCTGGATGTACCGCAACAGCCATAAAAATACAGAGACGGGTAACAGTCTGGCTACAAATAAATGAAGTGTGCTACTCACCCTGCGGTAGAGACAAACCTGCGCTGTGGCAAGTGCGGCAAGCCGATATGCCCTAGATGCATGGTACAGACTCCGGTAGGAGCCAGGTGCCGGGACTGCGCCAGATTGTACAGATTGCCAACCTATCAGGTCTCCATCAGTTATTACCTGCGAGCTATCGGAGCCGCCCTGGGTATAGGTATCATCGGCGGTGTCATCTGGTGGGTAGTTGATATCTTCTTGCCCTTCTACCTCGGCTTGATTCTGGCGGCGGGCATTGGTTACGCTATTGGTGAAGGGGTCAGCCTCTCCGTCAACCGCAAGCGCAGCCCATGGCTGGCTGTCATCGCTGGTTTCGGTGTGGTCATAAGCTATCTGGTAACTGTACTGCTTCCCGGTATGTTTGTCCTTAGCTTGAGAATACTTTTCGACCTTCTGGCACTGGCACTGGGCATCTATATCGCCGTTAGCCGCCTGCGTTAAGGGCGCTCTCTTTTGAACCGGAATTCAACCCCTGAGTTTTTCTCTGACACCAGCGGCTATCCTGGTCATTATCTCGCCGGCCTTGGCATGGATAAGGACAGCGGCCTGGTGGTCCATAGAAGTCTCACTGAGATTGATGATAACCAGTCTGGCCCCGGCCTCAGCCGCGTAGAGCGGCATATATGCCGCCGGATAGACAACCAGAGATGAGCCAATGACGATAAACAGATCACATTTACGGGAACGAAGAGCCGCATCGCTGACCACACCCTCTGGTAGCTGTTCACCAAACATGACCACATCCGGCTTTAACATGCCCCGGCATAGCTCACAGGCGGGGTCTTCTTCACCCCCGACCAGCCTGGCCAGAATAAGGTCAAAGGGGTAACGCTGCCCGCAGCTCAGGCAGACCACCCACTGCATATTCCCATGCAGCTCAAAGACCTTACTGCCAGAGACACCCGCTCGCTGGTGCAGGTTATCCACGTTTTGCGTGATGACACAGTCCAGCTTCCCCAATCTGTCCAGTTCGGCAAGGGCATAGTGGGCCGGATTTGGCTCTGCCCCACCATGCAACAATCCCCCGCCGAGCAACTGCCATTGCTTTTTCCTTGACCCGGCATCATTAAGAAATCGCTGATAGGTGAATTCTTCCGGGTCAAATCGTTCCCAGACACCGCCAGGACCTCGAAAATCAGGAATCCCTGATTCAGTGCTGATGCCCGCGCCGGTAAAGGCAACTACCCGCCGGGCACCGGCAATCAACTCGGTAACCCGGTCAATCCGTGTTTCGAGCTCACCATTGTCCATTTTGCCCCATCTTAACTGACTTCGCCACCAGCGTCAAATCAATTATCGATATATTTTTAGCGCTCTAACCAGGTTATGACTTGATAATTTTACCTCCGGATAGTATAGTTTAACAGATGTACCAAAAACAGCTCATGGAAAACTGCAAAATTTATGTCAATTCTGACGCATCTTTCCTTTTAGCCAAGGTCCAGCAGATTCTTGCCAGGGAAGGCACCCGTTCCTATCTTGTCGGCGGGTTTGTGCGTGATATGCTACTGGGACGCGATAGCGGTGATATTGATATCGCCGTAGCCTCCAGCGCACTGGAAACCGCTGCCAAAGTAGCCGCTGCTTTAAATGGCAAATACATCCCGTTGGACAAGGTGAATGAGATCGGCAGAGTAGTCCTGTTCGGCAGTGGTAAAGAAGGTACATGGGAACTGGATTTCTCCACACTCAAAGATAGCATTGAAAATGACCTTGCACAGCGGGACTTCACCATAGATGCCATGGCTGTTGAACTTGAGGAAATCACCCTTGAGTTCTTAACTGCCAAGCCAATAAGTGATACCGGCACAATTATACTTGATGTTCCCGGGCTGATAGACCCGTTTAACGGTCACGATGACCTCCGCCAGGGGACAATTCGGGCGGTCAGTGAACCGGCTTTCCCCGCTGACCCGGCCCGTCTGCTGCGGGCGGTGCGCCTGGCTGCCGAGCTTGGTTTCAATATCGACGGGGAAACCGAAGCCCTCATCCGGAAGTACGCCCATCTCATTACCACTGTCGCCGGGGAGCGTATAAGAGACGAGCTATTGCCCGTATTTAACCTGCCCGGAACCGCAGCACTCTTAAACTGCCTTGACCGGCTGGGATTGCTCACCGAATTAATTCCGGAGCTATCCCCGGCCAGGGGAGTTGACCAACCCCTGATACACTACTGGGATGTTTTTAACCATTCCATCCAGACCGTGGCTGCCGTTGATTTCCTTCTGGAACATGAGGAATGGCCACATATTGAAACCGATTTACTCGCGGCGGTACCCTGGTCTGAAGAACTGAGCCAGCACTTCAACCAGGAGATAAGCCACGGCAGTACCAGAAAGGCACTCCTGAAACTGGCGGCGCTTCTGCATGATATCGCCAAGCCCGCAACAAAAACGGTTGACGAAGACGGGCGGGCGCGTTTTCTGGGACACGGCAGGGAAGGTTCCGCCATAACCACCGCTATTCTACAAAGGCTGAGGTTCAGCACCAGAGAGACCAGAATGGTGGAAATCATGGTGAGGGAGCATCTCCGACCAACCCAAATGAGTAACCACGATGTCCCCTCCCGCCACGCCATTTACCGCTACTTCCGTGACACCGACGATACCGGCATTGAGATACTCTTTCTCAGCATGGCTGACCATTTAGCCACCCGCGGCCCTACCCTTAACCTGACCGAGTGGCAAGCGCATGCCCGTATGGTAGAATACGTCTTAACCAAGCGCCTTGAAGAGGAGCAGGTAACCAAGCCCCCCAAACTGATCGACGGACATGATTTAATCAATATTTTTGGCCTCGAACCGGGGCCCGCCGTCGGAGAACTTCTGGAGGCAGTACGGGAAGCGCAAGCCGCCGGCGAGATAGCCGTCCGGGAGCAGGCTCTAGATTATGTAAAGCTTTTGATAACCAATGACCGGCATATTATTCCAGACAAGTAACCAGGAGTAAAATGTTCAGAAGAAACGCGCTGTTTATTGTTCTGATACTGATTCTTTTCGGGCTGGCCCTGTGGACGGTCTTACCCTTGGACGCGAACAGGTTTGGACGTGAGGGCATGCGCCTTGGTCTGGACCTGATAGGCGGGGTTCATCTGGTATATGAGACCGACTTCCCGGCAGATGCCACCGGTGAAGAAAAGGCGAGGGACATGCAACGGGCGCGGATGATTATTGAAAGGCGCATTGACAAATACGGTGTTACCGAGCCGGTTATTCAGACGCAGGGCACGGAGCGCATTATCGTCAAGCTCCCCGGCTTCACAGACGTTGAAGCCGCCAAGAACCTGGTAGCGCAAACAGGCTTTCTCGAGTTCCGCACCGTAGAAAGAAATAGTGAAGGGGGAGCGGTCTACCTCAGTAACTACCTTGATAGTAGTGGGAATGATTTTTTTGATAAATCAGAACAGGGCAACCGTATCTTCGTTGACAGCACCGGCAGCCCGCTAGTCTTCCTCACTAAAGACGAGGAGGGCCTCAAGTTTACCGATGAGTCAGGCAATCCGATCGATACCGGGGCGCTGCCGGCGGAAGCAAGGGGAAGTCTTTCCTGGATTGCCGCGCGGGGAACTGACGGCACACAGCTTACCGGCGACTTTCTGGACAATGCCGCGCCCGTCGTCAGTCAGGAAGTGACCGGCGCTGAATATCAGGTGAGTATTGAATGGGATAGCCAGGGGAGAGACGTCTTTGACCAGATTGCTGACTATCTTTATCATTCTGCGGAATACGGCAGCCCGCTGCGAGCCCTGGGTATCTTCCTGGACGATAGCCTGATTTCCTCCCCGCAAATCTTGCAGCCGGCTTACCGTGGTCAGGCAGTTATTACCGGTGACTTTACACCGTCGGAAGTAGAGGACCTGGCCAACCTGCTCAAATCCGGCGCTTTACCTATGCCGCTAAAAAAGCAACCCTTTTACCAGGGGAAAGTCGCCGGGACACTGGGGGCTGACTTTATTAACCGGAGCATCACTGCCGGGATAATCGGTATCATACTGGTGATGCTTTTCATGATAGCCTACTACCGCCTTTCCGGCTTTTTAGCCAGCCTGGCCTTGATATTCTACGGGGTGCTGGTACTGGCGATATTTAAACTGATACCAGTCACTCTAACACTGGCCGGCCTGGGCGGCTTCATACTGTCCATAGGTATGGCGGTGGACGCCAACGTCCTTATCTTTGAAAGGATGAAGGAAGAGCTAAGAATGGGGCGGACACTGGGAGCCGCCATTGAGTCAGGCTTCAACCGGGCTTGGTCTGCCATCAGGGACAGTAATGTCACCACCTTTATCGTCTGCGCCATTTTATATTGGGTGGGGAACAGCATTGTAGCTGGAGAGCCGGTGATGGGATTTGCCCTGACCCTGTTCATCGGCGTAGCCGTCAGCATGTTCACCGCCATCGTGGTTACCCGTACCCTGCTGCGTATCCTGGCACACACCGGGCTGTCCCGTAAGACCGCTCTATTCAGCTCCTACCGGAGAAAGAAATAATGTTTGACGTTATTAATAAAAGGTTCTGGTTCTTTCTCATTTCAGGATTAATCATCCTGATTGGCATCATTTCACTGGCTACCTTCGGTCTCAAACTGAGCATTGAGTTCAGCAGTGGCTCCAGGTTGAGGTTAACCTTTGATGAGCAGCAGGTAACCCAGGAACAGCTCCAGCAGGAGATGGCTAACCTGGGCTATCCCGAAGCAATTATTGAAACAGAACTTCTCGCTACCGGTCAGGGAGATTTCTTTATCCGCACCCGGGAGCTGTTTGAAAATGAGAAGGATGAAATAGAGGCAGGACTGGAGGCTAAATTCGGCAAGGTTACGGAACAGGAGTTTGGCCATGTGTCTCCGGAAGCCGCCACCGAGACAACCCGCTCGGCAGCTATCGCCATAGCCGTGGCCGCAATTGGCATACTGCTCTACGTTACCTGGGCATTCCGCCGCATGCCCAAACCCTTCCATTACGGAACCTGTGCCATCATCGCACTGATACATGACACCCTGGTAGCACTGGGTATCTTTTCTCTCCTGGGTGGCTTTTTAAACTGGCAAATTGACCTTATGTTCATCACCGGTATCCTGGCAGTCATCGGCTACAGCGTGAATAACACGGTGGTTATTTTCGACAGGATACGAGAGAATCTGCTACTGAATACCAGTGCCGATTTTGAGATTACCGTCAATAACAGCCTGGTGGAGACCCTGGGACGCTCCCTGAACACCAGCCTGACCACACTGGTCGTGGTGCTGGCTCTGTTCCTCTTCGTCGGCGTCTCCATCCAGAACTTCGTCGTTGTCCTCATCATCGGCATAATCGCCGGGACTTTCAGCTCAATCTGCATCGCCCCATCCCTGCTGGTAGTCTGGGACAAGGGGGAATGGGACAAGTTCACCCGGTGGCTTCCGTTACCCCGGTCAAAAGCCTAAAAGTAGGTACTTGGCTATGTTATCCACCAGAAGTGGTGCGGCTAGGCTTGCTCTTGTCGTTGTTATCGGGCTGGTTGCACTCAAGGTAGTGGTGGGAATCATAACCGGGAGCATTAGCATTTTGGCTCAGCTCGCCGACAGTTTCTCGGATTTCTTTGCCGTACTTATTACCCTCTTTGCTGTTAATATAG
>CAYOKF010000075.1:0-7252 GCA_964404475.1 uncultured Dehalococcoidaceae bacterium
TAGTTAGCCGAGGCTTATTCCTCAGGTACCGTCATTATTCTTCCCTGAGAAAAGGAGTTTACAACCCGAAGGCCTTCTTCCTCCACGCGGCGTCGCTGGGTCAGGCTTTCGCCCATTGCCCAATATTCCTTGCTGCTGCCTCCCGTAGGAGTCTGGGCCGTGTCTCAGTCCCAGTGTGGCTGGTCATCCTCTCAAACCAGCTACCGATCTTAGCCTTGGTAGGCCGTTACCTCACCAACTAGCTAATCGGACGCAAGCCCCTCCCCGAGCGCCCGAGGGCTTTAATGATGGAGCTTTACCTCCACCATCACATACAGTATTAGCTCGGATTTCTCCAAGTTATCCTATACTTGGGGGCAGGTTACTTACGTGTTACGCACCCGTTCGCCACTAGCCACCGAAGTGACCCGTCCGACTTGCATGCATAAAGCACGCCGCCAGCGTTTATCCTGAGCCGGGATCAAACTCTCCAAAAAAAACGTTGACTTGCTTGAATCTTCCTTCCGCTATCCAGTTGTTAAGGTGCTAAACCCTTTAAAAGGGCAATTAAGATATTAACATAGAAATGACTCTATTGTCAACATTGCCCGTTGACCGTTTTAAAGAGATGGGTTAAGCTTATGACGGCATGTCAGTAAGTGATTTTTCCCTCTCAGCGATTATTCGGAATCTGGGCACCCGATACATCGGGCAAAAGATATTTTATTATCCCCGGCTGACTTCGACTATGACATTTGCCAGAGAGAAAGCGCGGCAGAGAGTGGCCGAGGGTTCTGTGGTCATTGCCGGCGAGCAGACTGCCGGTAGAGGAAGGCTAAACCGCTTCTGGCTTACACCCGGGGGCAATATTGCCTTGTCTATTATCCTTTATCCGGACAAGTCTTACTTGCCCTATCTGGTCATGGTTTCGTCTCTGGCAGTTGCTCGCAGTATCGAAATGGTTACCGGCTTAATAACGCAGATTAAGTGGCCCAATGATGTGCTTATCAATGGCAAAAAGGTGTGCGGAGTTCTGGCGGAAAGCCAGATGCGGGGAGAAGAAGTGGCTTATGCTGTTGCTGGTATCGGGATAAATGTCAGGCTTAATCCAGACGACTTTCCGGAGATTGCTAAGACGGCTACCAGCCTGATGGCTGAGCTGGGAAAGGACGTATCCCGTGTTGAGTTAGTCAGGTGTCTGCTTGCTGAATTTGAGAAGTATTATTTATCACTGGCAAATGCAGACACTGTTTATCAGGAGTGGCGGGACAGGCTGGTTACTCTGGGGGAAAGGGTATGGGTGGAGTCAGGCCGGGATGTTCTGGAGGGAATCGCCGAGTCTGTGGCTAAAGATGGCAGTTTGCTGCTACGTGGTTCTGACGGTGCTTTACATAAAATCATTGCCGGGGATGTGACTCTCTCCGGGGGTCAGTGAGCGGGAACCAAGTAGGGGGTGGCTGTCTTAAGACAGCCACCCCCGTTTAAGACTTGATAAGTAATCTTATTTCTTCTCCGTTTGTGACTGAGGACTTATCGATTTAAGCAAATCTATTGGTATCGGGAAGAGGATGGTATTGCTTCTCTCGGTGGCTATCTCGGTAAGGGTGGAGAGGTAGCGGAGCTGGATAGTCGCCGGCTCTCTGCCGATAATGGCGGCCGCCTGGGACAGTTTTTCGGAAGCCTGGAGCTCACCCTCGGCGTGGATAATTTTGGCACGCCGCTCTCTTTCCGCTTCGGCCTGAGCCGCCATAGAACGCTTCATCTCCTCGGCAAGCTCTACTTCCTTGATTTCCACAGTGCTGACCTTAATGCCCCAGGGGTCGGTATGCTCGTCGATGATTTGCTGGAGCATCTGGTTAAGTTTCTCTCTTTGCATCAGTAGTTCGTCAAGCTCAGATTGACCCAGCACATTGCGCAGTGTTGTCTGTGATATCTGTGAGGTAGCTCTGATATGGTCCAGAATCTTGACCACGGAAGCCTCGGGGTCAACCACCCTGAAATAAACAACCGCGTTCACCCTGACGGTAACGTTGTCCTTGGTAATTACTTCCTGTGAAGGTACATCCATAGTGACCACACGCAGGTCTACCTTGACCATGCGGTCAACAAAGGGAATGATGAGGAATAAGCCGGGACCTTTAGCGCCAACCAGTCGTCCTAAGCGGAAGATAACCCCGCGCTCGTATTCACTAACAATCTTGACCGCCATAAAAATGACTATGATAACAAACAAAGCGATGATGCCGATGATAATCGGGTTCATTTTTAACCTCCTTGTACTTTCTTACTTACCCGTAGTTTCAAGCCTTCAACTCTGTTAACCATAACCTCCTCATCCACTGTAGCCTGTCCACTGTCCAATATTGCTGTCCAGCGCTCTCCTTCAACCAGTACAATCCCTTTGGGTTCAAGGGCTATCTCAACTACTGCCGTCTTGCCGACCAGGTCCTCTCTCCCTGCTGCTACCTGCTGCTGGTGAGCCCGAATAGAGCGTTGAATCACAAAGACAACCAGGGCAATAATAATAATTGCAATGATGATAATCCAGATTATTGACATTGTCAATGTGCTCCCCCGGTAACGCTTGGATTCACTTGTTTACCTCCTTATCGCTCTTGGTGACATATAGCGTTAAACCATCGACCTTGGTGATAATTACCTCCTCTCCTGGTTCGATACGTCCTTCCTCCGAGATTGCCGCCCAGCGCTCACCTTTGTAGAAGATGGTTCCTTGAGGAACTAAGGCGACCTTTACCACGGCCTTCTTCCCGATTAGCTCTTCACGCCCGGTACGCGCCTGCCGGCGGTGGGCGCGTATAGCTCTCTGGACAACAAAGGCGAACACAGCGGCAATAAAAATCGTTACCCCGGCAATGAGCCAGGGGTCTACTCTGAATACCGGTGATGCCCCGTGAAATAAAATCAGGGAGCCGATAACCAACGCGGTTGCACCCCCCGCGGTGAATAAGCCAAAGGTGGTGGTAAGCACTTCACCGATGAAAAGCCCGAAAGCCAGAACTATCAGTAGAACGCCGGCAATGTTGACGGGTAGCTGCCCCAGTGCGTAGAAAGCCAGTATGCCACAGATGCCGCCAACCACGCCGGGGAAAATAAGTCCGGGATTGAATATTTCAACCATGATGCCGAGTGTAGCCAGGCTTAACAGCAGATAGGCAATATTGGGGTCAGCGATGGTGTACAGAAAGTTTTCAATCACTCTCATGCTGACACGGTTGATGGTGGCACCTTCAGTATCCAGGGTAACTACTTGCTCGCTGAGCAGGGTTAACTCCCGGCCATCAAGTTGCGCCACGAGGGTGTTAAGGTCAGGGGCAATCATGTCGATAACCTTCAGGTCAAGGGCCTCCCGTTCCGTAACCGATACGCCTTCTCTGACGGCTCTTTCCGCCCAGTCAGCGTTGCGGTCGTGGGATTCAGCCAGGCTCCTGGCATAAGCAACGGCGTCATTGATGACTTTGGCCTTTAATTCATCTGACATGGCAGCTTCGCCATCGTCACCCAGGGCTATCGGCGTTGCCGCACCCGTGGCTGTATTCGGCGCCATTACGGCTACATGGGCGGAGAGAGTGATATAGAGGCCAGCTGAGGCAGCCCTTGCGCCCGATGGAGAGACATAGACGACTACCGGAACCCGGGCGTTAACGATTTTCTGGATAATGTCACGCATCGCTGTATCCAGACCGCCGGGTGTGTCCAGTTCAATGATGACCGCTAGTGCGCCATCATCCTCAGCCTGCTCGATGCCGCGTTCAATATAGTCAACCAGAACGGGGTTGATGGTTCCCTTGACGGTAAGCACATCAATCCGGGAACTTGCCGCCTGTACTTGCAGGGCAATAATCAGAGCAAGTACCAGCCCGGTTATTATCAGTGATAGGCGCATAAATCGTGCTAGCATCATTTCAAGTCCGCAAAGTAGTTTCTATTATTCTACTACAGATTGGGCGCAATTAAAACAATAGCCCCTCGCTTACGCAGAGCGCGGCACGGATGAGTGAAGTCATCAGAGGTGATTTGCTTTGATAAAATATGGATGATATAATGCAGCTGTTCTTAATATTCTGGGTGTTGCCTTTGTCCTGCGCTGTTGCCGCTCGGCTAGCATGACCAACGCACAAAAAAAGAAGGAGGTAAATTATTGTGCAGAAGATTGATACTCATGCTCATATCATGTATAAGGAATACCAGGATGAATTAATCAAGCGTGGCTGGTGGTCAAAAGATGCCCCACCGTTGATCGAAGATGAAACCGAAGCGGATTGGAAGGCATATGCCGAGGCTCAAATTGCCGAGATGGACAAGCTGGATATCGAGCGGCAGGTTTTAACATGCCCAACCTTTTCCGCTTGTAACTTGGCAGATGACGAATTTAACCTGCATTGGGCTCAAGCTAGCAATAACTACCTGGCTGAGATTTGCCGTAAATATCCGGACAGGTTCCTGGGATTTGTTAGCGTTCCGTTATGTAATGTCAGCTATGCCGTTGATGAGCTTAAACGCGCAACTAAGGCCCGGGGCATGGTCGGGGTTGCTATAGGTTCACATGTTGGGGAAATAACGCTTGATTCCCCGGAATTGATGCCCTTTTATGAAGAGGTTAATAAGCTGGGACTTACTATTTTTATTCATCCCACCTTACCCATTGGTATTGAGCAAACTCCGGGATACGAACGATTTGCTAATTTATATAAGTTTATTAGCTTTCTCTTTGATACCACCATGGCGGTTACGAGGATGGCTTACCGGGGAATATTTGAAAAGTATGAAAAGATAAACTTAATTGCATCGCACCTGAGCGGTATGTTGCCTTTTGTGTATCCCAGCATCGATATCATGTGGGAGATGATGAAAAGGGATGGTCAGGAAACCCCACCACAAAAGCCCAGCGAATATTTCAAGAGGTTCTACGTGGACACTGCGAGACCCTTAACCGAAGCAACACTGCATTGCGCTCTTGGTTTGTTCGGGGATGAACATGTCCTTTTCGGCTCGGATATACCTAACTGGATGGAAGAGTTCCAGGCGCCGAGGAGAATCACTTCGGCAATCGAGGGGATGGGGTTACCTGCTGAAACGGAGGAAAATATTTTCTACCGGAATGCAAAAAACCTGTTCAAGCTATAGAGGCTCAGGTTTAAGACAGTAAATTCAGGTGGCAGCTGCCAAGAGGCGGGGGCCATGATTGCTGGTTTCGTAGATTGATTGGTAGCGCGATACCGGACTCGAACCGGTGATTTCCTCCTTGAGAGGGAGGTGTTAAGACATCGGGCGAGGTGCCGGGATGCGCTGATTACCTGTTTTTCACAATTAACGACGCTACTAACTCACTCAAGTCGGCAGCCTTTACTGACTCTTCAACTCCCTTGGCCTTAAGCCCATCTTCAAGCATGGTCAAACAGTAGGGGCAGGCTGTCGCCACTAAGTCTACCTTTGCCTCGATTATCTCCGCCACCCGCCGCTCGCTGACCCGCTGATCCGGTTCTTCCTCCATCCACATGTGCCCGCCACCCCCACCGCAACAGAAACCGTTTTCCCGGCACCGGGCTAGCTCAACCTGGTTATGTCCGGCAACTGCCTGTACTATCTCCCGGGGGGCTTCGTAAATATTGTTATAACGGCCCAAATAGCATGAGTCATGATAAGTAATTTTACCGCGGTCCTGTGCACCAAGTTTCAGCTCTCCCTGCCGGAGCAAATCAGCAATGAACTGGGTATGGTGGATAACCTCAAAGTTACCACCGAATTGCGGGTACTCATGCTTAAGAGTATTGAAACAGTGGGGGCAGGTGGTTAGAATCTTCTTGACCTGGTAGCCATTAAGAATCTCGATATTGCTCTGGCAGATGGTTTGATAGAGATACTCGTCTCCCATCCGCCGGGCCGGGTCACCGCAGCAGCTTTCTTCCATCCCCAGTATGCCGAAGTTGATTCCCTGCGCCTGTAATATCTTCACTAATGCCTGGCTTACCTTCATGTTGCGGTCATCAAGAGCAGCGCTACAACCTACCCAGTAGAGTACGTCTACCTCGCTGTCATCATCGCCAAGCACCTTAACCCCCAGACCATCAGCCCATTCCGTTCTGGTGGCAGAGGTTCCCCGGTACGGGTGCCCCCGGCTTCCCAGGCTCTTCAGCGCCTCCTGGACCGGCTCCGGGAACTGGCTCCTTTCCATAGCCAGATTGCGGCGCATGTCAATTATCTTGTCCACATGCTCAACGTAAACCGGGCATACTTCCTGGCAGGCCCGGCAGGTGGTGCAGTCCCAGAGGACTTGCTCCGTGACTACCTCGGCAAGCATGTCCCTGCGGGATTCACCATTGTTATCAACCTTGCCCCAGGTAGCCAGCGGATAAACATCAGTAAAATATCCCTTAAGGTCCTGGATAAGCTGCTTGGGATTCAGCTTCTTGCCGCTTAAATAGGCAGGGCACACGTCCTGACAGCGCCCGCACCTGGTACAGGCGTCCAGGTCAAGGAGCTGCTTCCACGTAAAATCTTCAATTTTACCAGTACCAAAATATTCCTCATTTTCAAAATCCAGCGTGCTAAGCACTCCACGGGGCTCAAGGCTTCTGAAAAAGACATTGACCGGATCCCAGATAATATGGAACAACCTTGAAGCAAACAGAGCCACATAGGCGATAGCCCCCAGGCTCAACAGCATGTGAATCCACCACACAGCCGTATGCCAGGCAAGCAAAGCGCTCTGACTGAGACCGCTGAAAACAAGAGCCAGAACATAGCCACCGGGAGACCACGGCGCCCAATCCGGAGTAACCTTTAGCTCGGTAGCCGCAATGCGCAGCCCCTCAACGATAAAGCCGGTGACGACAATGGCCAGGATTAGCAGCAAAACAACAAGGTCATCCCGCTGATTGTCCAGTCGGTCTGGTCTTAGAGCATACCGCCTGACCAAAGCTAGAATCACGCCGATAATAACCAGTATCCCGAAGCTGTCAACGACCACTGAATACCACAGGTAGAGACTACCCTGTAAAAAGTGGAAGAAGTAATGGCTGATAAAGTCCAGGAAGGAACCAATTAAAAAGACGATACAGCCGGCAAAGATGAGGAAATGTGCCAGGCCGGCGTATAATTCTCTGGGCAACCAGTTCTTTATTGAAGCAGACCTCTGTCCCAGACCATTAGCTACCTCAAAGAACTTGCGGTGGAAAATACCATCAACGACAGCGATAACGATAATATCACGTATTCTCCTGACCAGGTGATTGAACCTGTTGGCAGGACGCCC
>CAYOKF010000076.1:0-7241 GCA_964404475.1 uncultured Dehalococcoidaceae bacterium
GGGCCAGGGTGAGGCGTGGTGGCGACGTGAAGATGATGCCCGCCAAGGAAATAGTGCCCGGCGATATCTTGCTTCTGGAAACCGGGGATAAGGTGCCGGCGGATGCCAGACTCGTTGAGGAATCCAACCTGAAGGTGAATGAATCGGCACTTACCGGTGAGTCGGTGGCGGTGGACAAGAGCACCAGGGCGCTGGCCGGGGAGATACCAATAGCGGAGAAGAAAAACCTGGTCTATATGGGGACAATAGTTACTTATGGCCGGGCTACCGCGGTGGTAATCAGCACCGGCATGTCCACCGAGATGGGCAAGATTGCCACCGGCATTCAGGAAGTGAAGCCGGAGAAGACCCCGCTCCAGAAGAGCATCAGCAAGCTGAGCCGCTATCTGGTTGGTCTGTTCCTTGGGGTATGTGGCCTGCTGATAGGCGTCGGCGTGCTCAAAGGACTGGAGTGGCTGGAGGTGTTTCTGCTGGCCGTCGCGGCGGCGGTCTCCGCCATCCCGGAAGGACTGCCGGCGGTAGTTACCGTGGTGCTGGCCATGGGCATGCGGACAATGGCACGGCGTAACGCTATCATCCGCAAGTTGGTGGCGGTGGAGACACTGGGGTCGGCTACGGTCATCTGCTCGGACAAGACAGGCACGCTTACCCTGAACCAGATGACAGTGCGGCGCATTTATCTGGATGGGGGGTGGATTGAGGTAACCGGTGAGGGTTATGAGCCGGAGGGGGAGTTCCACCGGGATGGGCGGAAGCTGAAGCTGGAGGATGAACCGGCCCTGGCTTTGCATTTGAGGATAGGCTCCCTTTGCAATGATGCCCTGCTGACCTGTGAGCGTGATTTTTGCGGCATTTATGGAGACCCCACCGAGGGTGCGCTGGTGGTCACCGCTGCCAAAGCCGGGATGACCAAGGAAAAACTGGAGAAAAATTACCCCCGTCTGGACGAAATTCCCTTCCAGAGTGAAAAGCAGTACATGGCGACTCTCCATCCCCGGGATGGGGGCAGAGTTGCCTATGTCAAAGGGGCTGCCGAAAAAATCCTCTCGCTGAGCAAGTATCGCCTGAATGGTAGTGAAGTCGTGCCGTTGGAGGAAGCTGATAACCGGGCGATGGTGCAGGCAACGGAGGCTATGGCGCAAGAGGCGATGAGGGTCATGGCTACTGCCTATGTGGAGCTTCCCCAGGAGCTGGAAGACCTGAAGGACGAGGATATCCGGGGTAATCTGGTCTTTGTTGGCCTGGCGGGAATGGCTGACCCGCCGCGCGAGGAAGCCAAAGAGGCGATAAGGCTGTGCCGCCAGGCGGGTATCCGGGTAGCCATGATTACCGGCGACCATAAATTGACCGCGGAGTCAATCGCCCGGCAGCTGGAACTGCCGCCGGGGAGAGCCGTCAGCGGAGCTGAGCTTAAGGAGATGAGTGATGAGGAACTGGCTGCAGGGGTGGAGGATATCTCGGTTTTTGCCCGCATTGAACCGCTGCATAAACTGAGGATAGTTAACGCCCTCAAGAGCCGCGGGCATGTGGTGGCCATGACCGGGGACGGGGTCAATGATGCCCCGGCGCTCAGGGCCGCCAGTATCGGTATTGCCATGGGTATCACCGGCACCGATGTTGCCAAGGAAGCCAGCGATATGACTCTGACCGATGATAATTTTGCCTCTGTGGTGGCGGCGGTGGATGAAGGCAGGGCGATATTTAACCGACTGCGCAATGTCATCTTCTTCTTACTGAGCACGAACATCGGGGAGTTGCTGGCACTGATTCTCACTATTTTGTTCGTCGGGAAGGCGCCATTACTGGCGGTGCAGATTATCTGGGTTAACCTAGTTACGGATACTTCGGCGGCCATTCCACTGGGGCTGGAGCCCAAGTTCGGGGATGAACTGAAACAGCCACCACGCCACCCGGGGGTGGGGCTCCTTTATCCGGGGCTGCTGATGCGCGTTGTTTTTCTGGCGGTAATAATGAGTGTCGGTGTCTTTCTCATTTTCAACTGGGCTCAAGCCCGGACGAGTGTTGAAGAAGCCCGCACTATCGCCTTTTGCTCTCTGGTTGCTTTTGAGTGGTTCCGAGCTTTTAACGCCCGCTCTGACGAGCATACCGTGTTCAAACTGGGCATCCTGAGTAACCGGTATCTGGTTGGCGCTATTTTTCTGGCGGTGCTTTTGCAGATAGCCGTGGTTTACCTGCCCTTCCTGCAAATAGCTTTCCATACCGTGCCTTTAAGCATAGAGAAGTGGGGCGTTGCCGTGCTGGCGGGCGGGTCACTATTCGCAATTGAGGAATTGCGCAAGACACTGTTCCCGCGGCTGTTCGGTGCCGGTAAATGGCAGCCACTGGGAAGCTAGAGATTAATTACACATCCTGGCGCGCGCACCATCAGGACGGGTACGCAGGAATAGCGCAGAATATTTTCAGCGACGCTTCCAAAAATTAGCTGACTGATGCTGGAACGGCCGTGTGTGGAGATGACAATGAGTTCCACGCCATTCTTGCCGGTGTAATCTACCAGTGTTGGTACCACGTTTCCGAAAAGTACTACGGCTTCTGCCTCAATCCCTTTTCTGGTCAGTCGCTTGACGATTTTATCCAGGTATTTGCTGGCGTTTTCCTTGGCCCGTTCTTCCAGTTGCTTTTGTTCCTTGGGTTGAAGTTTTGCCTCGGCATAATCGTGCAGGTGAAAGGGTGGTACTACCCGGACCAGGGTGACTTTCACCGGGTTGCCGCCCCCGGCGACTTTTTCCACGTGGGGCAGGACACATTCGGCTAATTTAGAGCCATCCATGGGCACCATAATGTGTTGGTACATTTGTCTCTTTTTCTCCATATAAATTGTGGGGGTACTCTCCAGAGTTCAATATTATTATAGGCGGGGTGGGCTGATAATACAAGACAAATGCCTTGACAGTGGTAACCGCTTTGATTACAGTTATGGACAGTAGGGTGGAGAGGGGTAACAGGGATACCGGCGAAGGAGGTGAAGCAAGTGGTGGATATAAGATGGGACAAGGAACGATTGTATCAGCTGATACAGGAAAAGCTGGGTGGCTGCCTGCCCCTTTTGGTGTCCAATCGTGAGCCGTATATTCACACCCTGTCCGGTGATGAGGTGGTGTGGAACCGCCCGGTAAGCGGTCTCACCGAGGCGCTGGATCCGGTAATGCGCGCCTCGGGGGGAGTCTGGGTAGCCCAGGGCACCGGGGACGCTGATAAAAGGGTTGTTGATGAGCATGACCGGGTGGCGGTGCCGCCGGACAACTCCCAGTATACCTTGCGCCGGGTGTGGCTCGCCGGGGAAGACGTTGACGGTTTCTACCTCGGTTTTTCCAATGAAGGGCTATGGCCGCTGTGCCACGTTACCTTTACTCCGCCTTTCTTCCGTGATTCCGACTGGGAGGCTTACCAGAAGGTCAACCGGATCTTTGCCGATGTTATTCAGGAGGAAATTGCCGGGCGAAAGGCCATGGTGCTGGTGCAGGATTACCACTTTGCGCTGCTTTCTCGCATGATTAAAGAACAGAATCCCGGTGTAACCGTAGGTCAGTTCTGGCACATACCCTGGCCGATGTATGAGATTTTTCGCACCTGTCCCTGGCAGGATGAGATACTGGAGGGGATGCTGGGCAATGATTTGCTGGGCTTTCATGTTCAGTCGTTCTGTGACAACTTTATGGAGACGGCGCGGTATAGCCTGGGGGCCAGGATAGATGCGGAAAACTCCGCCGTGGTCTACCGGGGTAAAACTACGGCGGTTGAGCCCTTCCCCATCAGCGTGGACTTTGACAGCATATCTCTGCAGGCGGGGAGTGGGGAAGTGTCAGAAGAAATGGAGAACCTCAGCCGTGAGTATGACCTGGCGGGCAAACATGTAGGCGTGGGGATGGACCGGATGGACTATACCAAGGGTATTCCCCAGCGGCTCCAGGCACTGGACAGGTTCCTTGAAAACTACCCGGCCTATCGGGGGAAGGTGGTCTTTATCCAGGCCGGAATGCCCAGTCGAACGCAAATCGGGAGTTATCAGGACATCGGGCAGCGGATTGATGACCTGATGAATGGCATCAATGATAAATATGCTACTGATTCCTGGTGCCCGATAATTCCGATGACCCGGCAGCTCAGCCCACAGACATTGCATGCCCTGCGCCGCCTGGCTAATTTCTGTGTGGTTAGCTCGCTGCATGACGGGATGAATCTGGTGGCCAAAGAATATGTCGCGGCGCGGTTTGACGGGGACGGCGTCCTGATTCTGAGTAAGTTCACCGGCGCCGCCGCCGAAATGCCGGAGGCTCTGCTGGTCAATCCCTACGGCATTGGCGACTTCGCCGAAAAGATAAGAGAAGCTATCGAAATGCCGGAAAAGGAGCGGCGACGGCGCATGAAAGCGATGCGGGAGACCGTTGCCAACAGCAATATCTATCGCTGGGGTGCTGACATGGTCGGTCGGCTTATCTCAATTGCGGGGGTCTAGTGCAGCCTTTCTTCGATTCGTGGGAGCCCTTTGTTGCTGATGTCAGGGCGGCAGCTCACGTTCTTTTCCTCTCTGACTACGATGGCACCCTGACCCCGATTGTTAGCCGGCCAGAGGAAGCCATACTGCCGCCCGCAGTCAGGGAAAAACTTGCTGCCCTGGCAGCGAAGCCTGCTTTCAGCGTGGGTATTATCAGCGGGCGCGCTCTCAATGAACTCCGGGGCTTGGTGGGTATCAACGGGATTTACTATGCCGGCAACCACGGGCTGGAAATAGAAGGCCCGGGTCTGAAATTTATCAGTCCCGGGGCGGAGGCGGCTCAGGCGTTAATAAGAGAGCTGAACGGGCAGCTATCAGCCAGCCTGGGTGGGATTACGGGAGTCATTGTCGAGGATAAGGGCCTGAGTTTGAGTGTGCATTATCGCCTGGTGAGAGAGGGTGAAGAAGACAAAGTGACTGATATTTTCCGCCAGGTTACCTCGCCCTATCTTGGTGCAGGGAAAATCAGGGTTACCTCGGGGAAAAAGGTCTGGGAGGTAAGACCGCCGGTAGACTGGCACAAGGGAAAGGCAGTAGGAACCATCAATGATAAGATAAAGTTACTACTCAGGGTTGGGCAACTGCTGACCATTTATCTGGGTGATGATAACACCGATGAAGACGCCTTCAGGGTACTTCACCGCCAGCAGGGCTGGGGTATTCTGGTGGGTGGAGATAATCCCGCCTCAAGTGCCGGTTATTTCCTTGATTCTACGTCAGAGGTAGAGGCTTTTCTTGGCCGGCTCCTTGAACTGGCTACGGGGGGCTGAAACAGTATGGTGGGGATTCCTTACTTGTGGCGAGCTATGCCGCGCCAGGTCCTTGTTTGCCGGCGGGCCCTAGCTTTCCAGAGATATTTTTTCTTCCCGGCGCAGCGATTTGATAAACTCTCTGGTGATACTGGCGGTTTCCTCGGGTAATGCCGTGCTGATATAGATACCCGAGCCCATTTCAAAGCCGGCGATGGTGCTTAACCTGGGCAGTATTCTGATATGCCAGTGGTAGTACGGGTCTTCTTCGTCCTCGGTGCCGGTGCTGTCGATCATCAGGTTGAAGGCGGGGTTATCCAGTTTTTCGTATAAACAGAAGAGAATATCCTTCAGCACCCTGGCCAGCTCGGTGAAATTCGTGGAAGGGAACAGACCAAAAGAGGAGCAGTGCTTCTTGGGGAGTATCCAGGTCTCATAAGGTATATGGGAGGCATAAGGATGAACCACGAGGAACTCTTTGGTATCAGCGACAATCCGGTCCTTACCCCTGTCCAGTTCCCAGCAAATCAGGTCACAATACAGGCACCTGCCCATATCAGCGTAGTACTCATGGGCAACATCAAACTTACGGCGGTAGTAAGGCGCCATGATGGGCGTAGCCACCAGCTGTGAGTGTGGGTGTATCAAGGATGTTCCCGCCGCCCAGCCGTGATTCTTGAAAAGGTGGACGAATCTTACCTGATTATTTTTCTTGATGGCATTGTAGCGTTCCTGGTAGGCGATAAGCACCTTTTCAATATGCGGGCAGGGCATCAGTGCTATTGGTGTGTTATGGGAAGGGCCCTCGATAATTACTTCGTGTATGCCAAAGCCACCCATTTTACGAAAGAGCGGGCCGTTTTCATACCGGGCCGTATCGCCGTCCGGGGTCAGCGCGGCAAAAAGGTTGGGCACCACTCTTACTTCCCAGTCTGACCTTTCCGCCGAGACGGGAATTCTGAAGACCTCATCCGGGGTTCGGTCTTCATTACGCGGACAGAAGGGGCAGGACTCGTCCCAATCAGGCCACTCCCCGGCATGTCTCTTCCCGGGTTGTTGGGTGGGGCGTTTGGCTCGCTCCGGGGCTATTACCACCCATTCCTTGGTTGTTGGGTCCTGTCTGAGTTCTGACATTTTACCGGCGGTAAGGTAATCAGGAGTTTTTCACCTTCGGGCGCTTCGCTGTTTCGGCCTGATGGTGTCACCACTTTTAATTTCGGTATCGGGGAAGTCATCCTTACTGACATTTTCATAGACCATGCAATTACGCCCAATCCTGGTGCCGTGACCGATATGAGCCCTCTTTCCGGCAATCGTGATCCCGGTGTTTAGCACTTGGGGTTGCCGGCGGTTTTCCTGGTAGTCGTCGCCAAAGCCTATGTAGCAATCAGATTCGACGGTTACCTCCTTGTCCAGAATGCAATAATCAATGACACTATCACGTCCGATGATGCTATCATTCATGATAATCGAGTCTTTGATTACGGCTCCCCTGGCTACCCGGACTCCCGGGGACAGCACCGAATGCTCAACGCTGCCTTCAATAACGCAGCCGCTGGAGATGAGGCTGTTGGTAACATCGGCAGTATCGGAAATCATGGTGGGCGGTCTTTCTTCCTGGTTGGTGCGGATGGGCCAATCCTCATCAGAGAGCAGGATAGAGGACATTTCCAGCAGGTCCATGCTGGTCTGCCAGTAGGTATGTATCGTGCCCACATCACGCCAGTACCCGTCAAATTGGTAGGCAAAGATTTTTCTCTTGCGTACCATCTTGGGGAAAATGTTTTTCACGAAGTCATGATCCGAATCCATCATTTCGGCATCTTCGTCCAGACATTGTTTTAATAAATCAATTTTAAAGAGATAGACGCCCATGGAGACAAGGTTGCCTTTGGGCTTCTTGATTTTTTCCTGGAAGCCAGTCACCTGCCCGTTTTCATCCAAGGTTACGGTACCGAATTTGTGCAGGTCCTCTT
>CAYOKF010000077.1:0-7229 GCA_964404475.1 uncultured Dehalococcoidaceae bacterium
ACTGACCGGACGGGAATTACTCCGGCAAGTATGTACACCTGCTTATCCAGTCCCCGCCTGGTAATCTCCCCCATGTATCTGGTGAACTTGGGTACATCATAGACTGCCTGCGTCTGAATGAAATCCACACCGGCTTTCACTTTTTTCGCCAGCCTGTCTACGCGGTACTCAAAGGGATCAGCAAAAGGATTAGCCGCCGCACCGATGAAAATAGGAACCTCACCGGAAATATCCTCATCATTAAGAAACTTCTTTTCGTCACGCATCTTCTTCAGCATTTGAATCAACTGAACTGAGTCAATATCATAAACCCCCCGGGCGGTGGGGTGATTGCCAAACTTCTGATGGTCACCGGAGAGGCAGAGGAAATTACCGACCCCCATAGCCACCCCGCCCAGCACATCACTCTGCAGGGCTAAACGGTTCCTGTCCCTGACCACCATTTGCATCACCGGCTCAACACCGTTCTGCCTTAGCAGCACACAACCGGCCAGGCTGGACATACGGACGATAGCCGTCTGGTTATCGGTGATATTAACCGCATCACAGCAGTTCCTGAGCGTCTCAGCCTTCTTCTGTATCACGGCAGCGCTGGTACCCTTCGGGGGGCCTGCTTCGGCAGTAACGACAAACCGGCCGCTTTCCAGAACCTTCTCCAGATTAGTTCCCGCTTTCATCAGCGTTACCTCCTTAAACTCTTACCCGGCTTCAGCTTCGGCTTTCACCGACAAGATGCCACACTCGGCTTCAACGTCAGCGCTCCGTGGCCCGCCGGAGCTGCTGACGCTCCAGTCTTTGACCGGAGCTATCTCCTCCATCTCGTCCAACCTCCCCATCTCGGCAAGACGGTCATAAATCAGCTGCCAGGCACAGGGGACATCCGGGGATATCTCACATTTGCCACCGGACGAGCCACCACAGGGCCCGTTGAATAAACTCTTGGCGCAGCGCACCAGGGGGCAGATGGCGGCTGTCCGTCCTAGAACACAGGCACCACAATGCATACAGACTTCAGTGAAATGACCAGGGCTTTCCTCAATACCCAGAAAGAGGGTATCCAGCGCCGGATAAACCGGTTTCGTATCCTTGAGATGAAGTGCCACTGTTTGCACTCCGGTAGCACAGCTCATAACCAGCAGACAGTCTGCCTTACCGATGTCCTCGGCCTCGGCCCGCAGTGCATCCCGGGTAAGCTCATCACAAACCGTCGGTATCACCATCCAGCCGCTGACTGTCTTACCTTCGGCTTCCAGCTTTTCTTTCATCCGGATAACCTCAGATTTGCCGCCGGTACGACACATGGTGGCGCAGGTGCCACAACCAATAAGATAAACTCCATTACACCTTGCCAGGTATTGCTTGATCTCTTCAAATGGCTTCTGTGCCGTGATTGTCTTCATTTCATCTCACCACCTTTGTTTCCTTAATCCGGCATTGATAAGCGTCAGGAAAATATTTCAGGGTATCCATCACCACGTTAGGTGCCGCCTGACCCAGGCCACACAGAGAAGAAATCATCATAACATCGGACAAATCCTCCATATCCTTGACATCCCTGGACACTGCCTCACCTTGGCGGAACTTCTCCAGTATATAGAGCATTGCCTCGGTCCCCTGCCGACAGGGAGTGCACTTACCGCAGGATTCCTCAGCCAGAAATTCCATGGTCTGGTAAACAATATCGATTACGTCCCGGCTTTTATCAAAAACAGTTATTGCACCGGCACCGAGTATGGTTTCAAAAGCCAGCGGTGTACCCATCATTTCCCAGGACACCACCCTGCCGGTAGCGCCACCTATCTGGATCAGGTTCGCTTCTTTGGCCTGGGCCAGGTCCTCAACCAGTTCCCGCAGCGGGCTGCCCAGCACCAGTTCATAAACACCGGGGCAGGCCACGTCACCGCTCACCGAAAATACCTTGGTACCCTTGCTCCGCTCCGTTCCCATTTGATTGAACCAGTCAGCCCCATTGAGGATGATTTGAGGTATATTCATCAGGGTTTCCACATTATTGATGGTGGTGGGTTTATTCCACAAACCGGCGACTGTCGGGAAAGGCGGGCGATAACGTGCCTCCCCCCTTTTCCCCTCGATAGACTCCATCAAGGCAGATTCCTCCCCGCAGACATAAGCGCCGGCACCCTCACGTATCTCAATATCAAAGCCCGCCAGCAGTTCAGCCTCTTTTGCCTGATTAACCGCCTTCGCTAACAAATCCAGGAGGTAATGGTATTCGGCGCGCAGGTAGATATAGCCTTTGCCGGCACCGACGGCATAGCCGGCAATCGCCAGGCCTTCAACCAGCGTAAACGGGTCATTTTCCAGGATATACCTGTCCTTGAAAGTCCCCACCTCACCCTCGTCGGCGTTACAGATAACATATTTGGCATCAGACGGTGTCCGGCGTGCTCCCTCCCACTTCAGGCCACAGGGGAAGCCGGCGCCTCCCCTCCCCCTCAGCCCTGATGCCTTCACTTCAGCAATCACCGTCTCCGGAGTCATTTCCTGCCGGGCCTTACCCAGAGCCTTAAAACCTTCTTGCTTCAGGTAGCTGCCGACATCTTCCGGATTAATAACCCCACAATTTTTTAGAGCAACCCGTTCCTGCGGCATCTTATACTCTCCTTACAACACGGAAAGTTATTTGTACCCCTCCAGAATTTTAGCTATTTTACCAGGCGTCAGATTAACATGAGGATCATCATTAATCAGTATTGCCGGTGCCTGGTCACAAAGACCGATGCAGTTGACTAGCTCAAAGGAGAAGCGGCCATCAGAAGTGGTCTCCCCGGGCTTAATGCCGATTTCTCTCTCAATAGCTTCAACAATAGACTGGTAATTCTTCAGATAGCAGGGGAGGCTCTTGCAGACCTTGATAACATTCCTGCCCACTGGCCGGGTAGTTAGGAAGGAGTAAAAGCTGGCTACTCCGTAAACATCATGCAGCGGGATACCGAAGGAACTGGCCAGTTCCACCATTGCCTGTTCCGAAACATAGCCGGTTTTGGCTTGCACCTCTTTTAAGGCTAAGAGTAATTCTCCTGGAGACCGTCGTTGAGTAGCTACCTTCTTGCTCTTACTCACTGCTCGCCCCCTTACCACTTTCGTGATCAGCCTTTAATATACAGCACAGTACCTCGCTTGCCCTGTTCCGGTATGCCCGGCTTGCTTAACGCTCCGGTCGGGCATAAATCAATACAGGTATCACAATCCTTACAGACTTCCTCATCCACGGGTTGATCCAACCCGTAAATAACCTTACTGTCGAAACCACGGTAGGCAACGCCAAAGGTCAGCTCACCACTGGTATTCTTACAGGCAATAACACACCTACGGCAAAGGATACACTTGGACATATCACGAATTATAAAGGGGCTCCGGTCTTCCACGCTATGATAATGCCTCCGCAATCTATAACGCGGCAATCCTATTTCCAGGTCAGTAGCGATTTTACGCAGCTCACAGCGGTTAGCCTCATCACAGACCAGACAGGAGTCAGGATGGCTGGCCAGCATTAGTTCTACCAGAATCCGGCGCGTCTCCACAACCTTGGGAGAATGGGTCTGTACCACCATGCCTTCGGTGACAGGGGTATGACAAGAGCCCACCAGTGTCCGTGAACCTTCCACCTCAACCACACAGAGGCGGCAGGCACCGACCGGCGGCAAACCGGCTACATTGCACAGTGTGGGGATATCTATGCCGTTCTCTCTGGCTGCCTCCAGAATCGTCGTTCCGGCATTGGTACTGACCTGAGACCCGTTTATGGTTAAGCTTACTTTCTTATCCATATTCTCGCCCCAAACATTATTTCATTCGAGACTTCACTTCCGGTATCTTATTATACCAGTGCCCCTTCCATCTGGGCTAGTAACTGCTCGTTAGTATAATGATTGAGGCTCACAGCATCACCGGGGCACCCGCCCACGCAAACGCCACAACCCTTGCACAGAGCCTCGTTTACCTGACAGACCCCCTTCTCCTCATCGAAGGCTATGGCACTATAGGGACAATTCGCCATGCAGACCTGACAGCCGGTACAAAGATGCTCGTTAATAACGGCGGTGGCGGCTTCAATCTCAACCTTGCCGCGACTAATCATGGCAAGAGCCTCAGCAGCAGCAGCCGAAGCCTGAGCCACCGTATCCGGTATATCCTTGGGGCTCTGGCAGCAGCCAGCAATGAATATGCCATCAGTCATGGTAGCTACGGGGTCCAGTTTGGGGTGCTTCTCCAGGAAGAAGCCGTCAGCACTGCGGCTGATATTGAAAAGGCGAGCCACTGTTTCTGAATCCGGCTGTGGCTCCAGTCCGCAGCTCAGCACAACCATATCCACCGGCACACGGCGCTGCCGGCCTACCAGCGTATCCTCAAACTGAACGATCAGCTTGCCTTCCTCCTGCGGAGTCTCGGCCACATCAGTTATCTCAGCCGGCTTACCACGAAAGAAGACGGTACCCTCCTCCAGAATCCGGTTGTAAAATTCCTCATAGCCCTTACCGAAGCTCCTGATATCAATATAGAACTCATAAACATCAGCACTGGTGTGCTCTTTTAGCAGGTGGGCAAATTTCATCGAGTACATGCAGCAAACCCGCGAACAATACTTGTGGTACTGTTCATCCCGGCTACCCACGCAGTGAATCAGGGCAACACTCTCCGGCTCCGTTCCGTCTTTAAGCAAAACATGGCCGCCGGTAGGTCCGGCGGAATTGACCATCCTCTCAAATTCCATACTGGTAATCACGTTGTCCAGCCGCCCATATCCATATTGATGTATGGGGGTGGGGTCAAAGAGATGAAAGCCGGTGGTGACAATTATCGCGCCCACCTCCACCTCAACCACCTCATCCTGCTGAGTAAAATCAATAGCTCCGACCTCGCAGCCCGGTACGCCCTTCTTTTCAATCCCGCGCTGGCAGAGACGGCAAACGTCCTTACCCTCGGCAAGTCCTTTCAGATGGCGGCAGTTTTCGGCGTCGATGACCACCTTGTTCGGCACCGCCTGGGCAAAGGGCTTATAGATAGCTTTCCGCTTCCCCAGCCCCACTTCAAACTCATTAGACACAATAGTAGGGCAGAGCTCCTGGCAGCGTCCGCAGCCGGTGCATTTGCTCCAGTCGACATACCTTGCCTTTTTCCTGATTTTCACCTTGAAATTACCGACATAGCCGGCGATTTCCTCGATTTCACTGTAAGTAAGCAGTTCAATATATGGGTGCGAGCCGACCAGTGTCATTTTAGGCGTGAGGATACACGCCGAACAATCAAGCGTGGGGAAAGTCTTATCCAGCTGTGCCATATGCCCGCCAATGCTGGAGCTTCTTTCCACCAGATAAACCCTGTGCCCGGAATCGGCAACCTTCAGAGCGGCCTGAATACCGGCGATACCGCCGCCAACCACCAGCGTATTGGGGTTAATATCAACCTCTCTGCTTTCCAGTGACTGGTGGTAGTAAACCCGCCGCACCGCAGCACTGACCAGCGCCATGGCTTTTTGGGTAGCCTTCGCTCTATCCTCGGTTACCCAGGAACAGTGTTCACGAATGTTCGCCATCTCAAAGAAATAGGGGTTCAACCCCGCTTCCTGACAGGCGCGGCGAAAGGTAGGCTCATGCATTGTCGGCGAGCAGGAAGCCACCACGACGCGGTTAACTCCCAGCTCTCTGATATCCTGCTTGATAAGGTCCTGGCCCGGTTCAGAACACATAAACTTGTAATCACGGGCAATAACCACACCTTCCAGACCCTGAGCGAAGCGGGCTACATCCTCACAGTCCACCGTACCGGCAATATTGCTGCCGCAATGGCAGATATAAACACCAATTCTAGGTTCCACTCTTAACCCCGGCTAATTGCGTTAGGACATCTCGCGGAGAAACAATATTTGTATCCAGCCCCAGAGACTTATCATCAAGCCCCAGAGCCAGCCCGATTAATTGCGTTATAAAGAAGACCGGTAGATTGTAGCCGGTCTTGAACTTGCTGTTAACCTTACCCTGATAGGCGTCAAGGTTGGTCTGGCAAAGGGGACAGGGAGTAGCCAAGCAATGAGCGCCATTATCCGCAGCACTCTTTAACAGCTTGTTAATCAGGCCCAGCGCCAGGTCTTCCTCAGAGAGAATTAATGAACCGCCGCAGCACCGCGCCTTCACGGGATAGGGAACTGCTTCCGCACCAAGGCACTCAATAAGGCTGTCCAGCGACCCCGGCAACTCAGCGTCATCAAAACCATATTGCGGACGCACCAGCTGGCAGCCGTAATAAGGAGCCACCTTAAGCCCTTCAAGGCGCCGCTTTATCTTCTCCGTGATAAGTCCGGGGGTAATGTCATCGGTCAGCACCTCGACAATATGCCTCACACTCACCTTGCCGTGATACTCCAGACCGGCAACCGCCAGGGCTTCATTTACCATAGCCATTAACCGGGGATGGTCTTGCAGATGCAAGTTTGCTTTCTTCAGGGTTACGTAGCAGGAAGAGCAGGGTGTCACCAGGTCAAGGCCGGTTTTTTCCGCCAGAGCCAGGTTGCGTGCGGCAACAACCATTGCCTCAAGCTCATTCAAGGAACCATAGGGAGTTGAACCGCAACAGTTCCAGTCTTCGAGTTCGATAAGTTGTATTTCCAGTGACCCAGCTACAGCCTGTACTGATAGACCATAGCCACGCCCGGTACTCTCCGCCGAGCAACCGGGATAAAAGGCATAATCCTTCAACAGCTACCTCTAATTTCGCTGAATTTCTGCAAAATCTCGGGTAATTTCCCTTTTTCCTTTACCTTGTGAGGCATCAGCGGTAAGCGCCGGTGTCTCCATAAGCTCCAGCCCACGGGCAGCATCTTGATTGTGGACAGCGGACGACTTATTAAATAAGGTATAACCGACAGATAAAACCGGACCATCATGCCAAATTCGTGAACCCGCCCATTACGCTTAATCGAGTTGACAAAGCTGTGATACAAAGCCGGGGTAACGGTACCGCTCACCCGGTAGCCTTGCCGTACCGCCAGGCTTTCCAGGGCATGAGCCAGTTCGGTAGGTTTTACCCCGCGCGGGCAACGGACGGTACATAAATAACAGGAAAGACAGAACCACATGGAATTACTGGAGAGAACCTCATCACGCATCCCGGCACGAACCATGGCGATTATCTTACGGGGTGGATATTCCATGCTATCCGCTACGGGACAACTACCGGTACAGGTACCACACTGAATACAGGAAAGAACA
>CAYOKF010000078.1:0-7139 GCA_964404475.1 uncultured Dehalococcoidaceae bacterium
CTGGAAGAGTTCCTCGGCTTTAAAATAGCCGACGAGGTACTGCGCGCCTCTATTGAGCTTTACAATGAGTCAAGGAGCTTACTCAGAGAGCTATATGAACTGCGTAAACAGGATAAACCACCGATTACCGGCGCCGAAACCCTGGAAGTCCTCAATGCCAGCTTCCGCCTGCCCAAAGAAATCTTTAACCAGTGGCTCAAGGACTTGCTCGATGAGATTTCAACATCGCGTATTACCCATAGCGGGCGGGCCCGGCTGATGCTGGTGGGCAGCGTGCTGCATAACCCGGAGTTCATTAACGCCATCGAGGAACAGGGCGGGCTGGTGGTAACCGATGAACTCTGCACCAGCACCAGGTACTGGGGCGACCCGGTAATACTCAACGACGGTGAACCACCTACGCAGGCACTTGCCCGCCGCTACCTGAATAATTTTCCCTGCGCCCGCATGTTCCCCTCTGATGAACGCTTCAACCGCATTATTGATTTCGCCCTTAACTACAAAGTGGACGGCGTGGTCAGCCAGATTGTACGTTACTGCGTGCCTTACTGTCATGACCTGCCATTACTTACCAGGAGGCTCCAGGAACACGATATACCCACACTTGCCCTAGACGTGGAATACGGCACCTCCGGGTCCGGACAGATTCAGACCAGGGTACAGGCTTTCCTGGAAATGCTGGAGGCGAAGAAGAAATGACTGCTACCGGAGACAACAGCAAAATCAGCGCCATTGTGCGGGCAGCCCGCATCATCACCAGGATGAGCCGCTTAAATCCGGAAGTCCGCCAGAGCCAGATAATGTATTACCAGATGCTAAGCAATTACTTTACCCGCCTGCAAAACGCCGGAGAAAACGGCGATTTCGTGGCGGCGCATACCGTCTTTTTCCCTGCCGAGCTTATTTATGCCATGGGCCTGGTGCCAATGCATACCGAAACCACCACCTGGATGACCTCCCTGTTCACCGGTGAATGCGGTGACATCCTTGAAGCCGGTGCCCATCTGGGTCTGGCTTCCGAGATATGCACGGCGCACCGGGGACTGGCCGGCGCCTTTTCCCTTGGGTCCCTACCCCGGCCTGATGTCATGCTGTGGTCCAATATGGTCTGTGATAACACCGCTAAGAGCGGTGAGCTCATCATGGAGCTATGTGACTGCCCGGGCTTCTTTATTGACCGCCCCTTCAAGAACAGCGAACACGAATTACAGTACCTGACCGGGGAACTGGAGGACATGGTGAAATTCCTGGAAGAGCAGTCAGGCAAGAAGATGAACTGGGGGAAACTTTCGGAAATAGTTGCCCGGATAGACCGTCAAATTGAACTTGTCCGCCAGATTAACGAACTGCGCAAGACTGTACCGTCGCCGTTTCGCGCCCAGGGCTTTCTGGAACTGCTGACCGTTGATTACCTCTTCCCTGGTCAGCCGGAGACCATTGAATACCTGGAGACACTTTACCAGGAACTGACTGACATGGTCCAGGAGGGTAAGGGAGCCGTCCCCAACGAGCGTTTTCGCCTGATGAGTCTTTTCATACCCCCGATGTATCTCATGTCTTTCCTGGAAAAGATTTCACGGGAGTTCGGCGTAGTTAGTGTTATCGAGCCATTCTTTACCTTCTGGGGAGAGGGGAGACTTGACCCGTCACGGCCTCTGGAGAGCGTCGCCAGAAAATCATACATGATTCCCGAGATGCGCATGTACGGCCCGCTGGATGAGCGGGCATTGGGCAGCATCGTGGACTGCGCCCGGCAGTATAAAGTGGATGGTGCCATATACTATGCTGACGTCGGCTGCCGGCACAGCTGTGCCACGATAAAACTCTTTAAGGACACCCTCACTAAGATCGATGTACCGGTATTAACACTGGACTGTGACGTTGTTGATCCCACCATCACCTCCGAAGCTGAGGTGCAGGAGAAAATGGAACGCTTCTTTGAACTTCTGGAGGACCGATAAGCATCCGGTTTTAACTGATTAATATTAATCATGAAAGCAGTTGGTATTGATATTGGCAGCCTGACGACCAAGGTCATCGTCATGGAAGATAATAAAATTCTTTCCTCCGCCATCGTTGACACTGGTGATGATGCTGAAGCCACAGCAAAGCAAGCTATGGCACAGGCGCTGGAGAAGACCGGGGCAAGTTCCAGCGGAGATTACTACACCGTCTCCACAGGGATAGGCGGCAAATCAATTTCTTTTAGCAATCAATCAAAAGCGATAACCACCTGTCTGGCCCGGGGCACCTGCTATCTGCTGCCTTCAGCCAGGATGGTAATTGATATGGGTGCGGAAAGCAGTACCGTGGTCAAGCTGAATGAACGCGGGCGCGTGGTTGACTGGGCTAATCATGACAAGTGCGCCGCCGGTACCGGCATCTTCCTGCAACAGATGGCCAAGCTGATGCAGATACCGCTGGAGGAAATGGCCAGGCTCTCGCTGAATGCCAAGGGCAGTGCCGACATCACCAGCACCTGTGCCGTCTTTGCCGAGTCCGAAGTTATTTCTCATGTCCACCGTGACCCGCCCACACCCATGTCAGACATTGCCGCCGGTATCTACAGTTCCGTTATCAGCCGTATCATGGCTCTCTGTAAAAGGGTCGGCATCGCTAAAGACGTAGCCGTCGCCGGTGGTGTGGCACTCAATGTCGGCTTAATCAACATCCTGGGGAAAGAGATGGGATTTCCCGTCCTGCTGCCGGAATCACCACGGTTCTTAACTGCGGTAGGAGCGGCAATTATCGCCAGAGAAAACATTGACAAAGGGTTGGGCTAATGATAGTTGCTGGTATTGATATCGGCTCCAGAGCCGCCAAATCGGTTATCATGAAAGACGGAGTTATTGTCTCCTCGGCAATCCGTGATACCGGCCCCGAGAGCGTGAAAACAGCTTACCTGGCAATCGAAGCAGCTCTGGAGAGTACCGGCTTGTCTCTTGAAAATATCCAATATACGGTGGCTACCGGTTACGGAAGAGTGCTGGTACCCTTCGCCAGTGAGAATATCTCGGAGATAAGCTGCCACGCCAGGGGCATCAGCTGGTATTTCCCCTCGGTAAAAACCATCCTTGACATGGGCGGTCAGGACTGCAAGGCAATTAACTGTAATGGCGCCGGACAGGTAACCAACTTTGTCATGAATGATAAATGTGCCGGCGGTACTGGCAGATTTCTGGAAATGATTGGAGAGGTGCTGAACGTACCTCTGGAAGACATTGGATGCCTTTCACTTGAATCAAAGAGTTACATACCCTTTAATACCGTCTGCGCTGTCTTTGCCAAAACAGAGGCCATCAGCTACCTCAGAAAGGGAGCAGCTAAGAGTGACATTCTTGCCGGACTGCATGAGGCCATAGCCGTCCGCTGCCTTAATCTGCTGAAACGGATATCCATAGAAGAGGACTTCACCATTACCGGCGGCATCTCCAAGAACCAGGGAATGGTAAAAAAGCTTACCGAAAAGGTAGGACTAAAACCGTTGCTTTGCGAAGACCCCCAACTGGCCGGTGCGCTGGGTGCCGCCCTCTTCGCCGCCGAGCGTTTCAGCGGAGGTAGCGCACCATCGATGAAAGCCCAGTACGGTTACTCCGACGGCACCGGCGAATACTTTATCACTATCGATGCCGAAGCCTGTGACGGTTGCGGTCAATGCGCCACCGCCTGCCCGCAGGGAATCTTTACCGTCGCCAGGGACGATAGCGGACAGCTCAAAGCTATAGTCAGGGAGGGAGCCAGAAACAGGTTATCTTTTCTATGTCCCGGCTTCCAGGACTGCCGCCAGACACACCAGATTAACTGCCACAGCGCCTGCCCGAAGAACGCAATACAGCACAGCTGGTAACACTACGGCAGTGACTAATGTTAAAGCAATGTAGCCAACGAAGTGGTTCATTAGCTATAACGCACAGAATCCCTTCAATAAATCTATGCCATACCTCTTGCCAAATAGTTTTTTTTGGTGTACAGTAATATACGGTGGTTTAAGTTTAGGTTATCTCATATATAACAAGCTTTCTTCTAAATCATGTCTCAAACCGGCAGTGGATGACCGTAACTCTAACCAAATTATTGAAGAGAGGAGGTCATCCATGGCCTACGAAGAAAAGACTCTCCAGTGTTCTGACTGTGGGGCCAGTTTTACCTTCAGTGCCGAGGAACAGGAATTCTTCGCATCCAAGGGCTACACCAACGAACCTAAACGCTGCCCATCATGCCGCCAGGCGAGGAAATCACAACGCTATGGGGATAGCTACGGTTACAGGTCACCACGGCAGATGTTCCCGGCGGTTTGTGCTGAGTGTGGTAAAGAAACGGAAGTCCCGTTTGAGCCACGCGAAGGCAGACCGGTGTATTGTAGCGATTGCTACAACAAAATCAGACAGAATAGATAAATTATTGCTCAGGACATACATAGGCCGGGTAACCCCTGGCCTTTGTATGTCCCTAGAATGTGTTGGTTTATTATGGCATTAGATGTCCACCTTCGCGAAGGTGAAACTCAGGAATCCCTGCTGAGGCGTTTTCAGCGGATGGTACAGATGGACGGTGTTCTGCGTGAAGCGAAAGACAGCCGCCATTTTCTCTCTAAAAGGGAAGCCGCCCGCATTAAAGCCAAGAAGAATGCAAGACGAAAACGCCTCCGGAGTTAAACCAGCGCATGTAAAATATTCCCAATGGCACTATTCGCCGGAAAATGTCAATGTGCCCTGAGATGCCCGTTCACCCTCCGGAGATTAGTCTTTCCTCAACTCCCCACAGCAGGCTTAGATGCTTTCTCAAAATAGCAAAGTTCTGCTATACTGTTTATAGTTTTTCCCCTTAAAGCTATAGCGCCACGTAGGCGAGGGTATACTTGGAAGTTTCTTAAAATAACAGTGGAGACAAGCATGAACCTGAACGTAATGCTGGAGAAGACAGCGAAAAATTATGCCAGCAAGGCGGCCATTATCATGGGTGAACAGAGGGTATCCTATGCCGAGCTGGATGAAGCCGCCAATAAAGTAGCCAATACCCTGATAAAAATGGGGGTGAACAAAGGCGACCGTGTGGCCATCGGCCTGCCTAATAATCCGGAGTTTGTTACCACCTATTTTGGTGCCATTAAGGCCGGGGGCATACCGGTGCCGCTGGACATCAGACTAAAAATTGAAGAGTTAGCTTCCCTCCTCAATAACTGTAAACCCTGGGTACTGGTAACAGACAGCTCCGTTATGGAACCATTACTTGCCGCATTAAACAGATTTGACTTCATCAAGCACGTTGTAGATGCCGCTGCCGTTCCTAAAAGCACCTTCCCCAGCTATCAGGAAATCATGGCAAGCAGTTCGGCACGAAGAGTCGATATAGAGTTGGCGCCGGATGACATCGCCACTATTTCTTACGCCGGCGGGCCGACATCCCACCCCCAGGGGGCCATGTTATCACACCGTAACCTGGTCACCGCCTTGAATGCTTACGCCGACGGCTTTCATCAAACGGAAAAAGACATGTCCGTGCTGTTTGCCCTGCCGATGTACCACGTATTTGGCCTGGCGTCAGTAATGCTAACCTCAATTAATAAAGGCAGCACCGTGGTGATTGTCCCCGGCACGGGAAGGTCAATTAACAGCTTCCTGGAAACTATTGAGCGGGAAAGGGCCACTATTTGTCTGGGAGTGCCCTATATTTATGCCCTGGCGGTGAATGTTGCCCGGCATGAAGGGGTGAAGCATGATTTAAGCTCACTCCGCGTGTGCGCCAGCGCCGCGGCACACCTGCCCGTCAATGTCATCCATCAATTCAAGCAGTACTACGGCTTGACCATCACCGATATCTGGGGCCTCACCGAGGCTATTTCCCACGTTACCTGCTGGGACTCCGATGATAAGAACAAGCTTGGCGCCGCCGGCAAGCCTTTACCCGGCTGGGAGGTAAAGATTGTCGGTGATAACGGCGATGAGCTACCCGCCGACCGGCAGGGTGAAATTATCGTCAAGGGCCTGATTATGACCGGCTATTATGACAACCCCCAAACAACTGCCGGAGTTATCCGCAACGACTGGCTGCATACGGGAGACATCGGTAAAATCGACGGGGATGGTTACCTGTACATCACGGGAAGAAAGAAACCAATGATTATCCTGAAAGGGCAAAACGTATACCCGGTTGACATTGAGAAAGCTCTGTCCACACACCCCAAGATAGCCAGGGCGAAAATAATCGGCGTTCCCGACCAACTACGCGGTGAAACAGTCAGGGCAATAATCGTCCTCAAGGAAGGCGAGACAGCTACCGAGCAGGAAATCCGGCAATTTTGCCAGCCCATAATGGCCGACTATAAATTACCCAAAGAAATCATATTTGCCGAAGCCATGCCACAGACAGAAGAGACATACCGGATAACGCCCTGAGCTCAAAGCATGGCGAATATACTCAGGTTCCAGACTATAATGCCAGCGTAAACTACCACGAAGCAAGATGTAGCGATTAAAGCCACTTTACGGTACCGCCGGTATATATCCCACAGAATAATGGCACACAGCAGCGCCCCCGCTACTTTAAGCGCCAGAAAGCCAACATCACCTACTATCGGCTGTAAAAAGGGATTGCCCTCCCGTGCCAGACCGTCACTAATTAAAAATTGGGTCAGGAATCCATCGGCAATAACCAGCGCCACCAGCAAGCCAAGAATATATTTCATATTAATTAAAATTCAGAGATTAAAAATTTAAAGTCAATTACGGCATATTTTAGCACACCCGGCCACTATTATCTAGACGGCAATACTCAGCGCCGCTGGCAGGACACGGAAACGCGCCGGCACCGTTCCCAAAAGCTCACCGTCGGCCTGGAGCGACAATGCCTGCCTTGACCGCACCTCAATCTCCCGGCCATGTTTCAGCGTCACCTTGGGATGAGTGAGGTGAGTACCCTTGTAGACCCGCGGCAATGACCGGAGAAGGTCGGGTTTGCTCAGATCACCGATTATCAACACATCAAGGAGTCCATCAGTAAGGTCAGCGCCGGGCGCCGCCATCATACCCCCTCCCCCGTACTTTCCGTTACTCACCAGGACAGTGCAAACCCTGCTGTCCATTACCTCACCATCAATAATAAGCGATATCCCCTGATTTTTATAACATAATAGTGTGGTC
>CAYOKF010000079.1:0-7124 GCA_964404475.1 uncultured Dehalococcoidaceae bacterium
CCTGAATCCGGCCAGCCCCGCCCACTTGCTGAAGGTACGCAATACCATTAAATTCGGGTATTTCCCTACCAGCGGCGACACCGTTTCCCCGCAGAACTCATAATAAGCTTCATCAACCAGCAGCGGCGTGCCGGTATCAGCCAGCTCCAGGATATCCTCCGTACAGGTAACATTGCCGGTAGGGTTATTGGGATTAGCCAAAATTATCATCTTGGTCCTGGCCGTTATGGCAGACTTCACCGCCCCGACATCAACAGCAAAATCATCCCCCCGCGGCACGGTGACCAGCTTACCGCCATTTATCATCGTCCGCATGCGGTACAGGTCAAAGGTTGGCACACAGTTAATCACCTCATCACCCGGCTCAAGGAAGAGACACAAAATATCATCAAGCAGTTCACCGCTGCCGGTAGCCGCGACAATATAGCCGGCATCCACGCCCGCATATTCCTGTAACTGGCGGCGGAGACTGGTCTGCCCGGCATCGGGGTAAATATACCAGTTCTTATACTCAGCCAGCGCCGGTAACACCCTTGGTGAACAGCCGTAGGGATTCTCATTAGCATCAAGCTTGATAACACGCCCTGGAGAAATCTTCTTTGCCAGGGTCTCTGGAGATTTATGCGCGGAATATCCACCCAAAGCCACCATTTCCGGCCGTACCAGTTTTTCTATTTCCCGGGTATTGTCTGGAGAACCAAACAAGACAAACCTCCTCAACCTGAACAATGACGCATTTTAACACGCTTTTATAGCCGCGGGCTACCTGCCGATAGGGCAGACCCGCACGCATTCAGCACAACCGCCGGCAGCACTGTAGAAGGAGTGACAGGCAAACTTATTGATAACATAGGGTTCACCAGCCTGCGGCACTTCCAGGGCAGCGGCCGGGCAATTTTCCACACAAAGCCGGCAACCGTTACACGCGGCAGTTATGTTACTCTTTGTCGGCTCAAGCTCCGCTTCAGTGAGGCAACAGGAAAGCCTTAACCGCGGCCCCAAATCAGGAGTTATCAGCAGGCTATTCCAGCCAATCCTGCCCAGTCCCGCTGCCTGAGCCGCGTGCTTAAAGGAAAACGCCGCCTCCATAAACCTGCTGTCTAGTGGGCAGCCTCTGGCTGACAGCGGTAAAGCTTTAAACCCCAGACTACGTGAAGCCTTAGCCACATCGTAAGCAGCCTTGGTCAGACGGCCATTGATAAAATCCGTATTACCGTCCATCAAATCGTTCAAGGAAGCCTCACCCATTACCTTGCCCGGCGAGCTAAGGTCAAGTATTTCAGGGTAAACCTCCATTGCCATGACCACTACCGAGCGCGCCCCGGGTAATAATTTCAGAGCCGCCTCCCCTAACCTGGTGTCTTGCCAATCCTCCACTCTGACAACACCAACCGCATCAACATCCAGACCGTCAATCACTGCCTGTAACTCCTCATTTCTGGTAACACCCCCGGGTTCATCAGCCATTGCCAGTCCTCCCTTCAGTCACCCTTGAGCCGCCTTTCCACTGCCCGGGCATGAGCGTCAAGCCCTTCAGCACGGGCAATGATTAGGGCTGCCGGACCCAGCCTCTGTAAACTGTCCTCGCTTACCTTAATCACATTGATAAACTTCATAAAATCAGCAATACTTAGCGGCGAACTGAACCGGGATGTTCCTCCCGTGGGTAACGCATGGCTCGGCCCCGCCACGTAATCGCCCAGCACTACCGTTGCCTTCCTGCCGGCAACAATGCAACCGGCATTAACTATTTTATCAAGATAAGCATCAGCATCCTCCAGCATCAGGCAAAGGTGCTCTGGAGCGTAGAGGTTAGCCAGTTCGATAGCCTCATCCATGCTAGACACCACCGCGATTACTCCACTGGCAAGAGACTGCGTCAGTATCTGCCGTCGGGATAATCCCTCCAGTTGCCGCTCCACTTCCTGATTAACCTCAGCAGCTAGCCTTCCCGAAGTGGTCACCATATGGGCTTCAGCCAACGGGTCATGCTCCGCCTGGGCAAGGAGGTCAGCGGCGCAGTACTCCGGAGCCGACTTATCGTCGGCAACAATCAACACATCGCTCGGCCCCTGCAGCGCATCAATGCCCACCGCCCCGAACACCGCTTTCTTGGCCAGCATCACAAAAACATTACCCGGCCCGCAAATCTTGTCCACGCCGGGTATGGTCTCCGTGCCGTAGGCCAGAGCCGCGATCGCCTGGGCACCACCTACCGCAAAAATACGGTCAACGCCGGCGATATCAGCCGCCACCAGCACCAGCGGAGGTATTAGACCACCGTCTTTCGGCGGCGTTACCATGATAACCTCGCTGACACCGGCAACTCTGGCCGGTATCGCCGCCATCAACAAACTTGACGGGTAAGGGGCCGTGCCCCCGGGGACATAAACGCCGGCACGTTGCAGCGGACGCACCATCTGGGCCACGCCTTCTTCAGCCAACTCATGCCAGATGCTCTCTTTCTGGGCAAGGTGAAAGGCATTAATACGCCCGGCAGCCAGCTTGAGCGCAGCCACTGACTCCTCATCCACCTGCTGATAAGCCTGGCCTATTGCCTGCTTGCTCACCTCAAGTAAGGTAAGCCTGACACCGTCGATCTTCTGAGTCAGCGCAACCAGGGCAGCATCTCCACCCTCCCTCACCTCACTGATAATCTGCCGCACTGCCTGCTCCGGGTCATCGGTGCCGAACATCCCCTGTAATCCCTGTCTCAGCGCCGGTGACACCGGATAGGAACCAGTAGTGACCTGCCGGGACAGCACTGACTTTGCTGACGCAAAACCTTCAATGATTTTCAGTTTAGCTCTCCTGCACTGCCCTGCGCAGCATTTCGGTAACGGCCTCTATCCTTTTCCTTTTGACACTACCGGATATATTATTGGCATTGCCTATCAGGCAACCTGTGGATTCAAAGATAGTACCGATTATCTTCAGGTTATGCCTGGCGATAGTGCGCCCGGTCTCAGTATTCTCAATCAGCAGGTCAGCATCTTCCGGAAGAAAAGACTCGGTAGCCCCCCAGGTGGGAATTATCTGGTACCGACCCAGGTGATTATCCCGGGCATATTTATCAGCAATATGAACGTATTCCGAAGCGATTCTGAGCGGCGTTGACCGTTCGAGGCTGAGCTTCCTTAAATCAACGGCGTTATCCACTGCCAGTTCCTGGCTCACCACAGCTACCATCCTCACCCTGCCGGAACCGAGATCAAGGAGCTTTCGGGCCGGGCTGGAGGGAAACTGGTAAAGATGCTCTCTCAGCCAGTCATTACCGGTAACCGCCAGGTCAAAATTGCCGTTAGCCACCTGTAGAGGCATATCCTGTGGCCTGATTACCTTGACTCTTACCCCATCAAGACCGATTGACGGGCGGCGGTTCCCGGTTGCTGACGGATAATCATCAATATTAATACCTGCTTTGTTCAACAATTCAACAGTAGGCTGCTGCTGATGGCCGTCAGGCAGTGCTATTCTGGCTATCTCCTCAGGTGTATCCTCAATGAAGTACGGCTCCGGCTTTGCCGGCGCTGCCGCCGGTGCTACCGCAGCTTCCTTACCCGTGGTAACCACGTCACAGATAGAGTTAATCACCTCACCAAGGTCTCTACTTTCCCAGCTGTTCCGGTTAGCAATCAGGAAAGCACTGCAATCAAGTACCTTGCTCAGCAGCATCATACCGCAACCAACCAGCTCGGTTTCTGTCTTTGCGGAAATCAGCGCCAGCTCCGCATTTTCCGGAGGATACCCTTCGGCAGCACCCCACACCGGAAAGACACTGAACCTGGCGAACCGGTTCTTCAAGGCAAAGTTTTCCGCCAGATTGGGATACTCACTGGCAATACGGATAATACCGTAACTGTCCTTTACCTCTTCCACCGTTGACACCGCCTGAGACTGATTGGCCGCCACATACAGCGAACTTCGCCCGTAGCCAAGGTCTTTTGCCCTGACCAGGTCACTGCTCGGAAATTTAACCAGGAGCTCTTCCAGCCAGTCCCTTCCGCAGATACCCAGGTCATAATTACCTACGGCTACCTGAATGGGAATATCTTTCTCCTGGAACACCTTAATCAACATACCGGGGAACCTCTGTGCCTTGGGATGGTAAAAACTGAGCTTGGAGTGGTATTCATCCAGTCCCCAGTCAGCCCTGTTGAGCAAGGCAGACGTTTTTCTCAAGAGACGTCCCTTAGGCAGGGCTATCTTTATCGGCACTTTTCTCCTCCAGTAAAGCTAAGACTTCACCAGCCGTATTTGCCGGCAAAGAGCCGGTGGTTAATCTGTCCTTTAAAGTAAATGGCGCTCCTTCACCGCCAACTTCAAGAGACCACCGCAGGCCTGCTGGCTCCCTGGCCCCAAGGTCGATTTCCGCTGTGTAGCCACCCTCACGGAGGCAACGGGTGACCTCACATACCCGCTCTAAAAGGCGCTTTTCTCCGGATTTCACGCTGACCAGAATCCGGCGTGAGGGACATTGCCCCACTGCTTCCGGTTTCACCAGGTTCACCAAGCGGTCAAGGTAAAGGGCAAACCCTGACGCCGGGACATTCTTACCCCCCATTGCCGGAACAAGGTTATCATATCTTCCTCCGCCACCCACCTTTTCCCCGCCCAGGAAATACTGAAAGACCAGACCGGTGTAGTATTCAAAGCCGGCGCCTGACGCAATATCAATCTGATAGTCACACCCAAGGGCCTCCAGGTAATCAACTATTTTCATGAAATCATCAAGATGAGGTTTCAATTCAGGCAAATCCTGCGCAGCCAGAGCGCGGAGATTCTTGAGAAAGCCCGGTGACTGTCCTTTCAGATTAAACAAAGGCAGTAAGGCACTCCCCAGCTCACGGCTCTCCGCTTTCAATCTGTCTAACGCACCTTCCTCTCCGTCCAAAATCTGGTCAAGGAGCCTGGCTTGTTCTTCAGGACTGAGCCCGAGTCTGGCCAGCAATGCCTTGACCAGACCCGCATGCGACAAACGTAACTCAACACCGGTAATTCCCAGCTTATCCAGAACTTCCCGGGAAAGCGATATTAATTCAATATCCGCCGCAGCTGAACCCTTCCCGATAAGCTCCGCGCCACATTGCCATCTTTCCCGGTTCTGCTGCCCTGTCTCATCAAAAATAAAAATGTTGGTCACATAAAAGAGCTTGGCCAGGTCCCTATCAGCCAGGCTATCAATATAAAGTCTGACCACGGGAATAGTACCGTCCGGCCGCAGTACCACCCGTTCCCCGCTCCAGCCATCCCAGTCCAGGAAAGAATATACCTTACTCAACATGCCGGGAGTAAGCATCCCTGCTGAGGTAAACAGGTTCAGATATTCAATAGTTGGTGTCCGCACTTCTTCAAATCCCCATTTAAGGCAGCACTCCCTGAATACCCTCTCTATAAAGCGGAACACCCCCATTTCCGCAGGAGACAAATCCCGGCTTCCTTTGCATCTCTCGATTTTCATCCCTCTCACCCGCTACAGATAATTCGTAATCCAGACATTAAATTGCTGCATGATATGACTGCCACCGCCTCAACTACTGCTTACTCATCATCAGCAGCAGCATAAATCACGGTTTAATCACGGTGTCTCTGTATAGTATAAATTCCCGTAATAGAATATTCAACAATCAAATTCCAAACACAACAATATTGACAGCACGTAACGGCGATGATACAATGTGCAACCACAAGCAATAATTATCACCGCGGTGATCTGGATAATAGATGATTGTAAATATAAGCTCCGCAAGTATTGACAAAACGAAACTGGCACATTATGATTCTAAAAGTTGTATATATTAATGTGGCATGTAAAATTGAATAGGAGGTGATTATGTAACATAGAATTAGTTATTAATCGACTAATTCACTACTACCCAGAAAGGAGAGAACTTTGAAAAGATTATTGATAGTCGCACTGATGGCGGTACTGGTAAGCGGTCTCATCCTCGGTGGTTGTGCCCAGCCAGCACCGGAACCGGCGCCAGCACCTGAGCCAACGCCAGCACCTGAGCCAGCACCGGCGCCAGCTCCAGAAGTCATTGAGTTGAAATTCACCAACTATCAGGGCCCACAAGCCGTACCGCATTTACTTTTTCATGTTCCTTTTTGTGAAAAAGTGGAGGAGCTCACCAAGGGCAGGGTCAAGATAACCACTTACCCCGGTGGAGCTCTTGGTGGACCGGCAGACCAGTACGACCTGGTACTCAAGGGTACCGCTGATATCGGCCTGGTAAGCACCGGCTTCTACCCCGGTGTTTTCCCCATGAGTGGCATAATAGAACTCCCCATGCAGTTCAGATCAGCTGAAGCTGCCAGCGCCACGTACTGGGAATTGACGGAAAAATATCTGGAGGATACCGACTACAGCAAGGGAAAGGTGCTCTATGTCCATACCACGGGCCTTTTTAACGCCTTCTCCACAAAGGAAGTAAAAGTCCTTGAAGACCTCGATGGCCTGAGGACGGCGGCCCCGTCACCGGTAGAGGCCGCGATATTCGCCAAACTAGGGCTGGCTACCACCTCTATGCCTCCACCGGAAATGTACACTGCCCTGGAGAGGGGCCTTATTGACCTCACCTGGCATGAGTGGGAAGGCGCCTACCTGGGCTGGAAGACGTACGAGCTTACCAAATACCGTATTGCCAATATTGACCTGGCAACTCATGACAATGTGGTCATAATGAACTGGGACACCTGGAACAGCCTGCCTGCAGATATCCAGCAAGCCTTCGAAGAAGCCGGCGGTTTTGAGAAAGCAAGGGAGTGCGGCCGGATTTTTGACGAGGAGGAAGAAGGGTTCAGGCAGGCGGTAATAGACCACGACCAGAAGGTGGGTAACCCGCCGATCTACTACCTGCCTGAAGACGAGAGGGCAAGATGGAAGGCAGTAGTCAACCCGATAATTGACGAGTGGATTGCCGAGCAGGAAGCTGCCGGACGGCCGGGACAGGCCATATTTGATGACCTCCAGCTAATAAAGGAAAAATACGCCAAGTAATACGCCAGATAGATAATAAGGTCAAATACGGAAAAAGACTTGAATTCGGTTAACAAGATTCTGGAACTGGTTAGTCGCCGGATTGGCGACATGGGATTAGTTACGCTGATGGCAATGGTGCTGT
>CAYOKF010000080.1:0-6946 GCA_964404475.1 uncultured Dehalococcoidaceae bacterium
TCTTTCTGCTGGGTGGCTGGCAGGGGGAGATGTTTTCTCAGGAGCTAATCGACTCCGCCAACAACCCAGACCTTACTGTGATTTCGCTTGATATACCAAGTAACCCTCAGAGCAACTGGATGGTACCCTCAGTCCAGCAAGAGGCAACCGATGGAGTAGCTGCCGCCTTGTCTCAGTTAGATGCTGAGAATAGCAGCGCTTATCAAACCTCTGCAACCAAATACAAAGATATAATTGAGGCTAAGGCCGCTGAGATACAGAGTAGATTGACCAGGGAAAACCTTGCCAATGTTAATGTTATTTGCTCTAGTATGCAGGCTGCATTTCTCAAATGGGCAGGCCTCAATATCGTGACCACCTACGGACGCCCGGATTCACTGACCCCACAGGTGGTCAAGGAACTGGTGGACAAGGGCAGAGAGGAAAATGTCAGCCTGATTATTGACAATATGCAGAGCGGCCAGGATGCCGGAGCCGGGCTTGCCGAAGAACTCGGTTGTACCAGAATAATCCTTTCCAATTTCCCCGGCGGCTTTGATAACACCGATACCTGGGAAAAGGCCATAGACCACAATGTAAAGCTGATAATAGAGTCATTAGCAGACCAAAACGGCGGGTAACAAACATGAAAGAACTGCTTATTGAAATTGATAATGCCGTAGTTTCTTACCGGGAGGATGTCGCGCTGAGGGGCGTGTCGATCGGTATCAAATCCGGAGAATTTGTCGGTATAATTGGCCCTAATGGCGCCGGGAAGACCACAATTCTTACTCTGGTCAATGGACTGGGTAAATTGTTGAGCGGTAGTGTCCGGGTACTGGGGCATAATCTCACCGCGGGCAACGGTCATGCGCTGCGTAAGAAAGTGGGCTATGTAGCCCAGGCACAGAACATAGACCCCCGGATGCCGATGAATGTGCGTGACGTGGTGATGATCGGGCGCTACGGGCTTTTAGGTTTGCTCAAGCGGCCTGACCAGCATGATTGGGAGATTGTGGACAAAGCGCTGGGACTGGTTGGCATGGATCACCTTGCCCGGCGTCCCATCGGCCACCTTTCCGGCGGTGAGCAGCAGCGAGTGGCGATAGCCCGCTGCTTGGCCCAGGAACCGGATGTGTTCTTGCTCGATGAGCCAACTGCCGCACTCGACTGGCGGGCAAAGACAGAACTTTTAGAGTTAGTGAAGGTAATTCACATCACGCATAAGCTGACTACCCTGTTCGTTACCCATGATCTCAGTTCCCTCCCCGTTGCCTGTGACCGCGCTGTGCTGATGAAGGAAGGACTCATCTGGTGTGAAGGCTCCCCTGACCTTATAATCACTGATGACAATCTCAGCCAGCTCTACGATATACCAATTGCCGAAGTTAAAAAAAGGCGACAGGAAGCTGTTCTAATCTAAGGCAGAGGAGCCCTGATCATGGAGTTCTCCATTTTCGGATATCAGTTTATGCAGAATGCCATCCTGGCCGCGTTTCTGGGTGGTATTGCCTGTGCTACTATTGGCGTTTTTGTGGTGCTGATGCATATGCCCTTCATCGGGGTGTGCATGGCACACGCTGCCTTTGCCGGAGCTTTGCTCGGGCTGTGGCTTGGCTTTAACCCGTTGCTCGGTGCCTTCGGCCTCAGCATTCTTGTTGCGGCTATAATCGGCCCTCTCGCTGACCGGGGAGAGCTTAACCCGGAGACTTCAGTAGGGGTTATATTTTCTCTCATGCTGGGGTTGGCTTTCCTCTTCATGGGACTGATGCCCGGCACCAAATCAGGAGCTCTGGAGTTATTATGGGGTAGTATTCTCACCAACACCAGGGCTGATATTATGCTGTTAGGAATAGTGGCTTTTTTGACAGTCGGGCTGGTGTTCCTGTTCTACAAAGAAGTACAGGCAACCGTGTTTCATCGTGATATGGCTATTTCGGTAGGCATCCCGGCCACCTTTGTGCTTTATGGCATACTGTTCTTAACCGGGGCAACGATAACGGCAACACTGCGCTCTATCGGCGGGCTCCTTATCTTCAGCCTGATTCTCAATCCGGCGGCAGCCGCCTACCAGTTGACCTACAGCATGAAAAAGATGTTCCTGCTTTCCGCAGTGTTTGGCGTTGTCTCCGGGTGGGCAGGGCTGCTCTTTTCCTATCTTTTTGATATTCCGAGTGGGGCAACCATCGTGGTTACTTCCTCGGTGATCTTCATGATAGCGGCTGTCTTCTCACCCAAAAGGAGAGTGAAGCGGTGGCAACAAAAACCAGTAACGGAGGAGACATAGTGCTTAAGGCATATTTTAATGCAAAGGCAGCAATCTGGGACGAAACTATCGCCGAGAAGGATACCGGCAAACTGACGGATATGGCGGGGCGTTTAGCCATAGAGCCAGGTTTTACGGTGCTGGATGTGGGCACAGGTACCGGCGTGTTTGCTCCTTTCATTTTAGAGAAAATCGGGCCAAAGGGGAGGCTTGTCTGCCTGGATATTGCCGAAGAAATGTTGAAGAAGCTTAAGGCCAAGCGCTTTCCGGGAAATATCGAATATCTTTGTGCAGACATCGCTGACACCCGGCTCAGCGAGGGCACCTTTGATGCTGTAATTTGCTATTCCAGTTTTCCACATTTCCGGGACAAGCTAAAGTCGCTCCGTGAAGCCAGACGTGTGCTTAAAAATGGTGGCCTGCTGTTCATCTGTCATACTTCAAGCCGGACGGCAATAAATGATATCCATCGCCAGATACCTGAAGTCTGCAATGACCTTATACCTGAAGATGAAGAAATGTACCGGTTGCTGTCAGCGGCGGGGTTTAAGGATATAAACATAGCTGATAACAGCAGTAGTTATCTGGCCAGCGCGGTTAAACCTGAATGACAGGTTCCACAGAGCGTTATTCTGTTCCAACCTCTTTTGTTCTCAGTAAAGCATATTAGCTTAAATCGCTCTAAAGCCCACAGTATTGCTGGTAGTTCTCTTTCAATGTCGGCGCATATGGTGGCTTGAGCCAGTATTTCCAGGGCATTGCCCCTTCCTTAACCTCGTTGTTTTCCAGTCTGATAGTGACAAACTTGTCCCATTCCGGCGGGTCTACCTGGGGATAATCCAGCCTCTTGAAATTCAGCTGGTCGCTGCTCGCTCTCCGGACCAGCGATGCGTACATTACCATTTCTCCCACTGTGATACGTGATAGAATTTGCAGAAAACGCACCAGTTCATGCGGATTCCTGACATAAGTCCGCGCCGCTTCACTCTCCCGGATGCTATTGAGCCACCACAGCCCGATCTCTAATGTCTCCTCATTGCGGGTCTCACCGCAGTAGTCCTGCATGATACGGCAGACCCCGGCCCACAACTCTTTCCACCCGATATCACCCTTGCGGTTCACCGCAGCATAAACACGGTACTTCTCTTCATCCACCTGTTTCCTATCAATGGCTGCTTCAGTGGCAGTCCGGGCATAATCAGCCGCCTTTCTGCCGGCATATCTTCCCGTGGTAGCAGCCCCGGCGGTCCCCCCACCCACGACCAGTGACCCCGCAGCATATAATCCTTCCAGGTTGCTTCTGAGGTCCCAGTCAACCACAAAGCGGCCGCCACCTCCGCGCCACTGGCGAGGGCCCATTCTCCATGCCTGCCACCAATCGCCAGTCTGATACCCATCGGGAGGCATAACATTCGCTTGCAGCATATCTTTGTCCGGATCAAAACCGGCCCTGGTACAGGCACCATACACCGGTATACGGGTCTTACCCTCCGTACCTACCATCAGACCGAAGATCGCCCTTCGTTCATGCTCCGGCATGCTGGGCAAATCCGCATACAAGGGCAGAACGTATTCCCCTTTGGCGATACGCTCATCCAAGTCCGGAATAAGGAAAGGCCCACGGATATCATAGGGACTCTGTGGCCCGTGATGCTGAAAGAATTTTTGCCCTAGTGCCGGACGGGTACGCTCTTCAACTGTTTTCAGGACTCTACCATCCCGGTCAATCCAGGGGACTTCTTTTCCGTTGGCATCAACTATGGTGCAGGGGAACCAGGTATTATGAGCATTACCGGCCCCATAAGCCGGAGGCCGAAATGAGCCCGATACTCTATAACTTCTCTCCATCAAGGTGAACTCGGCTCCAGCCTGCCAGGCCATGGCATGACCATCTCCGGTACAGTTGGGGTCAGCGTGCTCACCGGAGGTACCGGCAAGCTCGGTGGAGAACATCCAGAGACCGGTACAACCGGCGGTTGCCATTATAAAGGCTTTTGCTTTGAAAAGGTAGAACTCTCCCGTACGATTGTTAACACCGGTGGCGCCGGTTACTCTGGCGCCCTGCCTTCCTCCTTCCGTAAGCAGTCTGGTCACCATGATATGCTCATAAAGTTCCACTCCCAGCCGCTTACATTCCTCATGTAAAACCGGTTTCAGTTTGTATCCCTCACGGAGGCGTACCGTATGGCAGTTCACATAGTCAAAGGCAAATAGCGCCCCGGTCTTTTCCCCTCGGAAAGGAGCGCCGGCAAATTCATCATCTACATCCCGGAACTGTAACCCCATCTGCTCAAGGTCAAGGAGGGCATCCCAGCTTTCATTACAGCAGATGTAGCTGCAATGGTCAAAGGCATAATCACCGGCATCTACCTGGCCGCCGCTTTCCATCATCTCGTCAGGACTGATTTTGCAATCCGGGTTGGTGCAGGGCATGCCCCAGTGATCAATCCCTGTTCCCGCAGTACCGCTTCTGACTATCGCTGACTTATCAACAATAGCTACCTTCACCCCCCTTTTTGCAGCATTCACGGCAGCCTGGCAGCCGGCAATTCCACCGCCGATAACCAGTACATCAGCAGTAACCTCGGTCTCCACACCATAACGTATCGGGTACGGCCACTCCGACAAGCGGCCCATTATCAGTTCTTGATACTCTGCCAATTTATTCCACCTCCGTCGATTTTACCCGGTTATTTTTTACCTATAGCCAAATAAGACTAAAGTATCCCTATCATGTACTTAAGGCATGCACCGCATACGCTGAAACCAGTAAACGCAGCATTAATTAGCTAATATTACTTCAAAAGAAAATGCGTGGCAAGTTTCAAACCGGCCACGCATTTTCTTTTGAATATCTTCTTATTTTACCTGTCTAACCAGCAAATCTCCATACGTGTCTGTCGGTCTCCGGCTTCCCACCACATGTTTTCATCGACATCAGGATCCCATTTCAGATCCGGGGTTATGAATTCAATGTCGGGGACATTATTAATGGGCACCAGGAAGACATCGTCGTACAGTATCTTTTCCATCTGTCCTATCATCTCTAACCGCTTGGCAGGATCCAGCTCCTTCTTCGCCGCAGCAAGGAGTTCTTCAAATTCTGGAGGTCTTCTGGTCCCCGGGTAATTAATAGACGTACTGGCGAAATCAGTGTGTGCGTAGAAGAGTATGCCAAGATCGCTGGGACGGCCGCGGGTGCGGTCCCACCTCAGTTCATCACCGGTCTGCCGCCGGAATCTTTCCTGCATCCAGGCAGGGCCAGGCATAACATCGATATCTATGTCGATGCCAACTTCAGCCAGCTGTGCCTGAACCGCGACGACATGGTCTCCGTAGAACTTTTCCTCAATGAACAACTTGCACTGGAGACCTTCAGCATAGCCAGCCTCGGCCATTAATTGCTTCGCCTTCTCGGGGTCATAATTTCGCGGCGTGGTACCGGGGTTAGCCAACGCATTACTACCTCGCAAGATTTCATACATGGCTGATGTAAAGCCGCCGCCTAACACATCACTGATCTTCTCCTTATCAATGGCATATTCCAGCGCCTGCCTCATCCTGATATCATACCAGGCAGATTCAGGGACGCCACTGGCGACTTCCAGTGAATAGGTTCCCCCTACGACGAGCTCTTTGTGCTTATACCCCTTGGCTACCAGATCCTCTGCCAGCTCCATTTGTACTTCATTTAATCCATCAATCTCGCCGGCCAGGAAGGACGCCATCGCTGTTAGCGGGTCTGCGATAAGTATAAATTACAGTCCGTCAAGATAAGGATACGGCTGATTCCAGTAGCCAGGATTCCTCTCGAATTCGTGCATCTGCATCGGCACAAATTCCTTGAGCATGAACGGGCCGGTTCCTACGGGATGGGTATTGCACCACTCTTCACCGTGCTGCTCATAGGAAGTGGGCGACATGATGAAAGCCGTCTCATGCCGAAAGTCTTCCAGGATAAGATTGTCCCATTCGATGAGGTTGGCGCGGATAGTATAATCATCGACGACCTCAAACGAAGCTACCTTGGTGAAAACTCCCCGTACATCTTTTTGCGCCAGAACCTGGTCCCAGTTCCACTTCACCGCCTGGGCATTAAAGTCAGAACCATCCGTGAACTTGATTCCTTCCCGCAGATGGAAGACATAGGCCGTTTGATCTGGTGTCAGCTCATAGCTTTCTGCTAAAACGCCCTCGTAGCCCCTCGGATCAGTATCGCTGCGCTGAACTACCCTCTCCAGAGCAAAGTTCGCGATATGTCGTGCCTGACCGCGCAAATTCAGGGGAACACCAAATGATGTTACCGAATCACGTGTAGACATCTTGAGAATACCGCCGAATTTCGGTTGCAGTCCGGGAGATGGTGCTGGTGTTGGAGTAGGAGTTGGAGTAGGAGTTGGAGTGGGAGTTGGTGTAGGTGTAGGAACTGGAGTTGGAGTTGGAGTGGGAGTTGGTGTAGGAACTGGTGTTGGAGTTGGAGCTGGTTCGGCGCAACCTCCAATAACCAGACCTATTACCATCACAACCGCAAGAACAAGCAAGAATACTTTGCGCATTTCCTCCTCCTTCTGCCTTATTACCCCTTAAAAATTACCTGATTTTCTGTTACATATTCACCTCCCTTGCTTATATTACTAACCAGCAGCTCATTAGTAACATTATTGAAATATAATACTGTTGTACTGTAGTAAAGAAGAATAT
>CAYOKF010000081.1:0-6931 GCA_964404475.1 uncultured Dehalococcoidaceae bacterium
GGCGTCAGCTATCCCGCCGCTTCTTTTCTCAGGGTTGGTTCTCTGGCATAAATCCCACTTGTAGGGGTTTATCTTTTGCTTCTCCTCAAGGTCGGTTCTGTCGCTATTGAGAATGCCCTTGCTATCAACAATGATGGTGTTGTCCGGCTTAAATCCATCAGCAAACAGTACCCTTAATATAGCTACGTTGGCGCTGCCAACACCGATAACAGCAAGTTGAACATCTTCCTTCTTCTTGCCCACAATCTTCAAGGCGTTGATGAGACCGGCTAGAGTGACTGCTGCCGTGCCTTGCTGGTCGTCATGCCACACGGGTATCTCCATTTCCTGGCGTAGCCGGTCCAGAATATAGAAGCATTTGGGATTGGCGATATCCTCCAGGTTGATACCACCGAAAGAAGGCTGAAGCCACTTTACTGCCTGTATAATTTCATCAGGGTCTTTAGTATCAAGGCAAATGGGTTCAGCATCCACTCCGCCCAGGTATTTGAACAGAAGCGCCTTGCCTTCCATTGTCGGCATACTGGCTTCGGGGCCAATATCTCCAAGACCGAGGACTCTGGTCCCGTCCGAGACCACAGCAATGGTGTTCCATTTGCCGGTAAGATCATATACCTTGTTGGTGTCTGCCTTAATAGCTTTACAGGGCTCGGCTACACCCGGTGTATACCATATGGCGAAGTCTTCAAAGCTGCGAACGGCACATTTTGGTATAGTCTGCATTTTCCCCCGGTAAAACGGGTGCAGTTTCATGGCATCCTCTGCTGGCTTACGTGCCGCCGCCAGCATTTCCTCTTTGGTAACCCTGGTAGACATAAGTCATCTCCACTGCGATACTACAATCAAGGCCGAACTGGCCTGAAGTGCCTGCTTTGTTGAAAGTCAGTCTGAATAGCTTCCGTAGTACCATTCCCCACAGGTAGTACGAAGATATGACATTTCCCTGATAGTATATAGTATTATTCGTAATTAATCAAGTATAATATAATAATACTATTACGATTATCGTAAGCCATCCGCCAGCATTTTTCTCAGCTCAACACACATTGCCGGCGTGTCAATCTCCATGGGGCATCTTACCTTACACCGGCCGCAAGTCAGGCAGGTATAAGCCACCGCCGCTGCTTTTTCCGGGTTGTGGCTAATCATGGCTGCCCAGACTGCGCCAATGCCGGCAAAATACTTGTCGCCAAAGTACCCCGCCGTCACAGCAAAGACGGGGCACTCATAGAGGCAGCCGCCGCACCGGAGGCAATAAAGCGCCTGGCGCAGTACGGGGTGCTTGGCCAGTTCTGTTCTCCCGTCGTCCATAAAGATGACATGGAATTCCTTGGGGCCGTGGGCTCCGTAGGTGGTTACCTTCTCAATGTCGCCGGTCTTGCTGGGGCCCGAGACCAGGCTGACATAAGAGGGGACAGTGTAATTGGCATACCTCCAGGTCACCTCGGCAACCTTGAAGGCATCATTTAACGTTGGTACCAGTTTCTCCATGCCCACCAGTGCAATGTGAACCGGTGGTGCTCCGGTGGCCAGGCGAATATTTCCCTCGTTTTCGATAAGGAACAGCGTGCCGACATCAGCCGCGACTACATTGGCGCCGCTCATGCCGATATCTGCCTCAAAGTATTTCTCCCGGAGTAGCTTTCTGGCGGTGGCTACCATCCTGCCGATATCATCCGGCGGGAGTTCCTCACCCGTAATCCGGGAGAAAAGCTCGGCGACATCCTCCTTGGGAACGTGAATTGCCGGAGAGAGGATGTGCATCGGCCTTGAATTAAGTTTTTGAATAATAAACTCGCCTAAATCAGTTTCGTAAACCTCGTTGCCCAGTTCCTCCAGGTGCTCCCGTAACTCAATCTCCTCTCCGGTCATGCTCTTGCCTTTGACGATGAGCTTATCTTTGCCAACCAGGTTCTCGATAATTTTCAGTGCCTCATCAGCTGTCTTGGCGATATATGCTTTCCCCTTGTTAAACTCAATGGCTTCTGCTGCCTGCTGGGCAAGTTTTTCCATCTCACCGATAGCTTTCGCCTTGATTTCTCTGACTTCCTCGGCCATCTTGATGGTGTGGGGGAATTTCTGCAAAGCGGTGTTAGTATTCGCCCTATAGCTGCCAATAGCCCGGGATAAAGCCAGCCTTATCCGGTCATTATGGGCGGCAGCCATGATTTCTTTCTTATAATCGCTAAATACAGACATCTGACTTATACCTCCATAGCCATAGCCACTACTTGAGCCAGGTCAAGGACTTCTATCTTACCGGCTTTGAGTTCCTTAAGCCCGGTCTTAAGCTGCATAATGCATCCCGGGCAATGGGTTACGATAATCTCGGCACCGGTCTCGGCAAGCTCCCTGGCACGGTTCACTGCTAGAATCTCGCTTAACTCGGGGAAGACTGCTTCAAAGCCTCCGCCGCCCCCGCAGCAGGTCGCCCATTCCCCCTTGGTCCAGTCAGTTTCGACGAGCTCAATCCCTTTGATAGCCCTTAATATCTGGCGCGGCTCCTCAATCAGTCCCAGGTAGCGCACCAGCTGGCACGGGTCATGATAGGCAACCTTCACTTCCCTGGGGAAGCGCAGCTTAACGGAGGAGATATTCTGGGCGACCACCTCACAGAAGTGCCTGACCTCCAGGTCATGCCCGTTGGTGCTATTGGAGATCAGTTCGCGGAGGGTGTAGGTGCATGAAGGAACGATACCTATGATTCTTTTCACGCCACGGGATTTTAATCCGGCATAAACTTCTTGACTATGCTTGGCAAAATCATTGTGGAACCCGCCAAAGTGCAGTAGACCCCCGCAGCAAGGTTCTTCTTCAGCAAGGTAGCCGAACTCTATTCCCAGATTGCTCAGCACCTTAACCGCATCCTTTAGCGGCTGGGCGTCAGTATCACTCCCCCTGGTCATCACCTTGCGGAATATTCCGGCGGCATCAATGCCAAGCTTCTTCTGAAAACCGGCCAGGTTCATGGTCAGCTCGGTGCCGACAGCACTTTTGTCTATCTTTCGTATCAGGGACAGTAAAGTTTCCAACTCGCTGGAATACTGGTAGCCGCAGCCGGCGAAGAATATGGTCTCTGCGGATCGGGAAAGATGGAGGTCTTTAGCCCACCTGGCTCCTGTTTCCTTGGAAGTGCCCAGTAGATTGTGCTTGGAGGTAATATTGCCGACGAGATAAGCTATACCGGCAGGTACCAAATCATCGTTAGCCATATCAATCAATGTCTCCCTATCTAAGTATTGATTTTACTACATCGCCGGGTTTGTCGGCAACGGGTACCCCGGCCCTGGTGAAGGCGTTAATTTTGGATTCAGCTGTGCCGGAGCTGCCCATTATGATTGCCCCGGCATGCCCCATGCGTTTTCCCGGAGGAGCTAACCTTCCCGCGATATAGGCTACCACTGGCTTGGGATAGCCGGTGGTAGCAATATACTCGGCGGCCAGTTCCTCGGCATTGCCGCCTATTTCCCCGATCAGCACCACGCCTGCGGTTTCCTCATCATCCTTGAACATTTCAAGGAGTCTGATGAAATCCAACCCGACAATAGCGTCTCCGCCCAGACCGGCACACGTGCTCTGGCCTAGACCGGCGTTGCTGATGTGCCAGGCGATCTCGTAGGTTAAGGTGCCGCTCCTGGAGGCGATGCCAATGTTGCCCGGGCGGAAGATATGACCCGGCATTATACCGACCTTCACCCGGTGTAACGGGTTGATTAACCCGGGGGTGTTGGGGCCGACAATTATTACGTTCCTCTTTTGCCTTGCCTTGGCCATGAATTCAATAGCGTCTTTTTGCGGGACGCCTTCGGTAATGACAATTATCGTCTTTATTCCAGCGTCAAGGGCTTCAAAAACAGCGCTTCTTGCCGAGCTGGCCGGGACGAAAATAACGGATGTATCCGTGCCGTGGGTGGTGACGGCCTCAGCGACCGTATTGTAGACGGGTATTCCTTCAACCTGCTGCCCGCCCCGCCGCGGAGTCGCCCCGGCGACTATCCGTGTCCCGTAGTCTAACATCGATGCGGTATGGAACCTGCCTTCACGTCCGGTGATACCCTGGATAATAACCTTAGAACTCTGGTTGATAATAATGCTCATAATTAACCGATTAACTCAGTGATTTCCTTGACGGCTTCCTCCATGTCAGAGTGGGTTTTGATACCCGCCCGGTGCAGGATTTGAGTTCCCTCCACCTCATTAGTTCCTATCATCCTGACTATTACTGGCTTTTTGGCACTGGACTCATTGAGCGCAGCAATAATTGCCCGGGCTACGACATCGCATCTGGTGATTCCGCCGAGAATATTTACTAATATTGCCTTTACCTCAGGCTTGGCTATAACCAGCAGCAATCCGCGTTTGGTAATATCAACATCACTGCCGCCACCTATATCCAGGAAGTTGGCTGGCCTGCCGCCGAAGTGGTGAACCAGGTCTACGGTAGCCATGACTAAGCCGGCGCCGTTACCGACAATGCCGATATTACCGGTCAGGTCTACATAGGCCAGGTTCTGTTTCTTGGCTTCGGCTTCGCGGGGCGTGGCCTCGGCTCCGGCCGGGCTTCTACTCTTAAAATCAGGATGCCGGAACAGGGCATTATCATCCACGATTATTTTAGCATCGGCGGCGATGAATTCGCCAGCGGCTGTCTTGACCAGCGGATTTAACTCAACCAGTTCCGCATCATTGTCCATCGTCAACCTGTACAGGATGCTGATGATATCAGCAACTTTGGCGGCGTCGTCCTTATCCATGCTGAATCTGCCCAATATGGATAATGCCACGGCCTGGCTCACACCGGTCTCAGGGTCAACCCAATACCTTGCTATTTTATCGGGAGAGGCTTGGGCTGTCTCTTCAATATCGACCCCGCCCTCAGTAGAAGCCATGACGATATACGCCCTGGCTTGCCGGTCAATAGCTATTGAGGTATAGAACTGCTCACTGATATCCAGTTTTTCTTCGACCAGCAGGCTGGTTATCAGGCTTTCCTTGATGGTGCTGCCGATCAGGTTTGAGGCTGATTTTTTTACCCCGGCAATGTCGTCAGCAAATACTATCCCGCCAGCTTTACCCCGGCTGGCCACCATAATTTGCGATTTTAATACTACCGCTTTGTCTATTTCCCGGGCTATTGCTTCGGCTTCATCGGCATCGTAAGCTACTTTGCCCCGGGGAACCGGTATGCCGCACTCCTTTAATATGTTTTTGGCTTCAAACTCAAAAAGTCTCATTTCCGTTACCTTAGGTTAATAGGATATGACAAAAAATATAAAGAATGCCCTGGCTCTGGAATTGTCGCTCAACAAGCAGCGCGATATTCCGGTAAACTTCAATGTTGCTCCTAATTCTTCAGGCAGGTAAGGCCACCGGCAAGAAAGTGATATGCTGTGGCTTACCCCTGCTTTTTCAGCACTTCGTACAGGCGTGCCACGTTCATGCGCTGCACTTCCTCTGCCAGGGATTCAGCTCCCGCTTCCATGGGGTAGCGGTCAAGGAGTGATATCTTACCTTGAGCCTCTTTAAGGCTCATTCCCTGGTTCATGGCGTCAGTGACCACATCTATCCACTCCTGAATAAAGGCGCTCATCTCCGGGATGTAATTACGGTCACAGACAGTGCCGTGACCGGGTACCAGTATGTCCGCCTCCAGTTCCTGCATTCGCTTCAGCGAATCAATCCAGGCGTGGGGCAGTGCGTGGCGGAGAAAAGGCTGTACCCTGTGAAAGATGTTATCCGAGGTGAAAGCCACCCTTTCCTCAGGAATGTAAACTGCTACCTGGTAAGGGGTATGCCCGGGGAAGTTGATTAGCTGAAAAGTATGGTCCCCAAGATAGATGGTCATCCGCTCCGAGAGGGTAATAGTAGGTGGGCGCAGGCAAAAATCAGCAGGAAGCGGCAGAGTGTCGGGAGCTGTCTGTCGCAAACGCTCGGTTACCTCTTCTACTGAGGAGGCCAGGATCGCCTCTCTGGTGCCCTCATGAGCGATTAGGCTGCCTTCAAAGAAGCCGGTTCCGTTAAAGTGGTCACCGTGGGGTTCGGTAATTATCACGTAACGGACCGGGCCGTGTCTGGCGATCTCATCTCGCCACCTTACGGCGTCACCAGGCATCTCGGGCGTATCTATCATCACCACCCCGTCTTTGGTAACTACAAAACCAGTGTTACATCCTCTAAATCCGGTTTCGGCGTAAACATTGCTGGTGAGCTTCTGCATAAACTCTCCTTGTATGGTTATGCGAATTTAGCGAAGGTTAACCATGCGGATTATAGCAATATCAGGGCCGGATTTCAAGGATTTTAGTACGAAATGCGTCCCGGTGGCGGCTTCTTTGCCGATTTATCGTGTAAAGGCAGGGGGCCTGACCGTTAACGCCGGTAGAGGTCACCTTGTCCGCAGGGGGTTACAGCCCTGGTTTCACGGGGTATGTATAAATCTTGCCTATATTGCCAGAAACACTCGCAGCATTAGCAAGCTAGTACCGATGGTGCTGCCTGACGGCCACAGGGAGGAGAGGTAAATCACGGCTAATCTACCGGCGTGATTGGTTCCGCTCGTAATTCCTGCCAGTCAGGCAGTGAAATTAGTTTGATAATTTTGGTGTCACCCCGGCCGTTTTCACAGGAGACTGTTATTTCCAGAGTATATTCACCAGGTGGAATGGTTGCCTGCGGGACTTTGTTCGGGGAGGCCAGGGCGAGGGGGGTGGCCAGCCATGACATGCCGGTATGGTTGGATGATGAAAAGGCTATATCGAGACGTTTGGCTTCAGTCCTGATATCCACCGGCTCCGTTTCTGTATTCATCGCGCCATAGGGCGTATCTGCCCAGTGTAACGGCAGCTCCCTTTGCAGTATGGTCACTTCCGGCGGGTGGTCCAGTATGGTGACCTGTGCCAGGCAGTGGCGGGCGATTCCTTTCTTGCTGGTT
>CAYOKF010000082.1:0-6878 GCA_964404475.1 uncultured Dehalococcoidaceae bacterium
TATCCCTTGACCCAGGCTTCCAGAACAGGCTCCCGCCATTTATCTTCCTATTGCTATAATTAGCCACCCCGACATCGGTAAAGTCCGGACAATCAAAATAGGCGTTCTGCCAGGCATCCAGGTCATGACTCCAGAGGGGCTCGTCCCACTTAATATTAGACAGATATAGAAGTAACTCCAAGCCAAACATCTTAGACCCAGTAAAGCAAAAGTTATTAAGGGCATCTACCTTATAGGTCTTGACTCCCATAAACTCAACTTCTTTGTTGATATCCCGCAGACTTTCCGGGTCTTCCTGGATGGCCTTTCTGCCGGCATCAGTTAGCTGGGTGAGCATCAGATAAGTGGGCATGATTAACCTCCTCTGGTGGGGTGTTACTCCTATTATGTAGCTGCGGGTTGGATGTTTGTCAATAGCGCTGCTGTTTGTTTTCCCCCAGAACAAGGCCGCCGGTATTGACAGGCGTAATTTCGTTATGTTAGACTAGCACACTGTTAGGGTTATGTTGGATAGGGTCTTAGGGATATTCAGAGCATCTTGCTTGGTGGAGAGAACTGACTTCGTCTTTACTAAGCGCACTTGGGTGCGCTTGGGGGGGGCAGTTACGGTACTGAGCTGATCGCACATTTTACCGGCATAATCTTGTTAGGAGACACCTCCCGAGCGGGAGGTGTTTTTGTGCATTAAGAGGATTAACTTCTAAGGATTTTAAGGCGGAATAAGACCGGGTAAAAACCGATGGAAAACTGGGATACGATTCCGAAGCTGATACTGCGTAACCGCGAGAGATGGGGCTCCGGCACCGCCATGTGCATGAAAAAGTTTGGCGTCTGGCAGCAGTATAGCTGGGAGGAATATTACCAGAAGGTAAAATACTTTTCGCTGGGTCTCGTCAGTCTTGGCTTGATGCCGGGGGATGTGGTTAGTATTATCGGTGATAATGAGCCGGAATGGTTCTGGGGGGAGTTCGCCACCCAAGCGGCAGGCGGCATCACCACCGGGATTTTCGTGGATTCGATTCCGTCTGAGGTGAAGTATATCGCGGCTCATGCCGATGCCAGTTTCGCCATTGTCAATGACCAGGAGCAGACGGATAAATTCCTTGAAATAAAGGGTGAGCTGCCCTCATTGAGGAAGGTAATTTACTGGGACCCGAAGGGTTTGAGAAACTATGATGACCCCATCTTGATGAATTTTACCGAGGTGCTGGCACTGGGCGAGGAATATGAAAAGACTCACCCCGGATTATTTGAGCAGAATGTGGCTAAAGGCAAAGGGACTGACCCTGCCTTTATTTATTATACTTCCGGGACTACCGGTTTGCCCAAAGGGGCCATGCTTACGCATCAGGCGCTGCTGAATACGGCTAAAGGCTTTGCCGGGCGGTTTCCCTTGAATGAAAACGACGATTTAATTTCCAACTTCCCCGCCGCCTGGGTGGGGGATAGCTTTTTTGCCAGTGTTCCTCATTTGCTGACCGGTGCCCGGCTGAACTTTCCGGAGGAGCCGGAGACCATCGCCGAGGATACCAGGGAGATTGGCCCCACCTTTGTTATTTACGGCCCCCGGCAATGGGAAGGTCTGGTCAGTGAGATCCAGGTGAAGATGATTGATGCCCATGCCTTGAAGCGCTTTGTCTATCACCTCTTCCTGCCGGTGGGGCATAAAATTGCGGATATAAAATTTCAGGGTAAAGAGCCAAATCTGTTCTGGCGGGCTTTGCACCGTATTGCCTATGCCCTCCTTTTCCGGCCGCTTAAGGACCGTCTCGGGCTGTCTAACGTTAAGTTTGCTGTTACCGGGAGTTCGGTGCTGAGCCTGGATACTTTCCGGTTGATTCATGCTATTGGCATTGAACTGAGACAGAACTACGCCAGCACGGAAGCCGGTTTTATCTCCTCCCACGGTAAGGGAGAAATACACTTTGAGAGTATCGGGCGGCCTGCCGTCGGCACTGAGGCCAGAGTCACGGATGAAGGAGAATTACTGGTAAGAAGTGACTGCATGTTCAGCGGTTATTACAAGGACGACCAGAAAACAGCCGGTGCTTTGATTGGTGGCTGGTGCCATACCGGAGATGCGGTACATATTGATGAGAGAGGCCACCTGATTTTTATGGACCGTTTAGAGCACCTGGGGGAGCTGAGTTCCGGTATCAAATATGCCCCACAATACATTGAGGGCAGGCTCCGCTTCAGTCCTTATATCAAGGATGCTATGGTTATCGGCGGTAAGGATAGGGACTTTGTTTCCGCCATAGTGAATATGGATTTCACCATGGTGGGTAAGTGGGCGGAACGTAACCACATACCCTATACCACCTTTGTTGATCTTTCCCAGAAGAACGAGGTTGCTGACCTGGTGCAGAAGGACCTGCTGCGGGTTAACGGTTACCTGCCTGAGCAGTCCCGGGTAAGGAAATTTGTTTTAATGCATAAGGAGTTTGACCCGGATGAGGCTGAACTTACCCGGACCAGGAAACTTAGAAGAGACTTTATGGCAGAACGTTATAAGGACTTGATTGACGCCATGTATGATGGGCGGGATGAGGTAAATGTGCAGGCTCAGGTAACCTACCGTGACGGTAGAAAAGGGACTGTGGATACCACCATTAAAGTTAGAAATATCTAGAAAGAGGGAAAAGAGAAATTGGCTGAATTTGTTCAGTTCTTGATTACAGGTATCGCAGTGGGCATGGTCTATGCCCTGATTGCCCTCGGGTTTGTCCTTGTCTGGAAATCAAGCAGTGTGGCTAACCTGGCACTGGGACAGATTGTATTGCTTTCTTCCTGGTTTACTTACAGCATGCTGGTTCAAGCCCGCCTCCCCCTTTGGGTTGCTTTCCCGGTGGTTATCCTTTTTGCCCTGTTTCTGGGCTGGGTGATTGAGCGATTTGCCCTGCGTCCGCTCATTGCCCAACCCATTTTAGCCCTGATTACGGTGACACTGGGAATAGGTTACTTCCTTGAGGGGATAGTTACCTTTATCTGGCCGTGGAGTGTTGACGCCCTGCCGCGCCTCTTTCCCCGTGACGTGGTCCACCTTGGGCCCGGCGTAATCTCTCAGGAATACATCTGGGTGGTCGGTATCTGTCTGGTGGTCTTTGTCCTGCTAACGCTTTTCTTCCGCTACCACCGGATGGGTGTCGCCATGAGGGCCACCGCCGATGACCAGATGGCGGTTCAGGCCTGTGGCATTCCCGTGACCAAGGTCTTTTCCCGGTCATGGATGTTTGCTTGTCTTGTCGCCGCTATTGGCGGTATTCTTATCTCCAGTATTGGCGGCATCACCCACGGACTGGTTGAGACCGGGCTTAAGGCTTTCTCAGTGGTGATACTGGGCGGTCTGGATTCATTCATCGGTGCGGTTGTCGCTGGCCCGATAATAGGTCTCTGTGAGACGCTTGGCGGCGGCTACCTTACCCCCCTCCTTAAATGGGCCGGGATTAAGGATATCATTCCCTTTATCATTATTATCATCGTCATGGTCATCAAGCCCTATGGTCTGTTTGGAGAGGAACGTATTGAAAGGATATAACTAAGTGACGTTACCTTGTGGAGTCCGTAATTATAACTATGCCGAAGATATGGCCATTGTACGCACCAAGACCCATTGGGCCTTACTCATTGGCTTTTTAATACTGCTCTTCGTGGCTCCCCTGTATCTCGGCAACTACTGGCTGGGGGTCACTAACCTGATTGGCATTACCCTGATTGCCGCCCTCGGGCTGAACATACTGGTGGGCTACTGCGGGCAATTGTCCATCGGTCATGCCGGTTTCATTGCTGTTGGTGCTTATACCGCTGCCATCCTGACCAACCGGCTGGAGCTTCCTTTTCTGGCGGGCCTGGTCTGCGCCGGGCTTGTCGCCGGTATTATCGGGATTATCTTCGGCCTGCCCTCGGTGCGGGTAAAGGGTTTCTACCTGGCGATCACTACCATCGCCGCCCAGTTTATTATCATTTGGGTCATCAATCACTGGTCACTGACTGGCGGCTTCACCGGTATCAAGGTACCTTACGCCGCTATTGGTGGCTTTGAATTCAGGAGCGAGGCAAGCCAGTTTTATCTCATTATGGTCATTGCTGCCCTGTGCGCCTTTTTTGCTAAGAATCTGGCGAGGACAAGGGTGGGCAGGGCTTTCATCGCCGTCAGGGATAATGACCTTGCCGCTGAGGTAATGGGAATTAATCTGCTCTACTATAAGCTGCTGGCCTTTTTTATCGGCTGCTTTCTGGCGGGAATCGCCGGCGCGCTTCTTGCCCACTGGATTGGCTATCTCAACGCCGAGCAGTTTAGTCTGACTGAATCAATACTATATATCGGCATGATTATCATTGGCGGTCTGGGTACCACCCTGGGGCCGATTCTGGGTGTGGTTTTCATCCGTCTTCTGCAGCAGGTATTGACTGTTGAGCTTGTTCCCTTTCTGGAGGGAACCTTCACCGCATTGCCGGCCGGCTTTGCCACCGGTGTTACCCCGATGTTGTTTGGCCTGGTAATTGTTTTGTTTCTGGTACTAGAGCCTAGGGGGCTGGCCCACCGCTGGATGCTTTTCAAGGCAGCCTATCGACTTTGGCCATTCTCATATTAACCAACGAAGGGGGGTATGCTGATGTAGCTCTTAACGGCGTGTAACCTGATTAATAAAAATTAGATTTAAAGGAGGGAATGCTGATGAAAGAGAAAAAAGCGCTGGTTATAACCGGACTTATCTGTTTGGCGCTGGTGATTATCGCGCTGCCGGTATTTAGCGCCTGCTCCGGTGGGGGAGGAGATAAAACGCTGAAGGTAGGCATTACCACTCCCTCAACGGGGGCTGCCGCTGAGAAAGGCGCTCCGATGGGGCATGCCAACCTTGACGCCATTAAATACATCAATGAGGAGCTGGGTGGTGTCAACGGATATCCAGTTGAAGTGGTGTGGCTGGATAATGCCTACGATGCCTCCAAAGTGGTCACTAATGTCAAGAAATTCATGGATGATGGCTGTATCATGTTTGCCACCTCCTCATCCAAAATGATGTCAGCCTCAATGGAAATCGCCAACCGTGCGGAGTTCCCCGGGATTGCTTCCTTCAACGCACCCGTCCTGCATCGTCCCCCGCAGCATATCTATGGTCAGATGACGGATTACGGTGATGACTGGACGGCCTTTACCAAGTATTTTATGGATAACGTCTGGAAGGGGCCGGGGAAACCCAGGATGGCGATGCACTTGCTCAACAACACCACTGGCTACGGCGCTCTGGATGCTTCCAAGGCAGCTGCGGATGATCTGGGTGTTGAGATTATTGTCGTTGAGGAGCTTACCGCTACGACTACCGCCGAGATGGAATCAATGACCAGAATCAAGGCGTTAAACCCCGATGTGCTTTATATCTCAAGCACACCGGCACCTACGGCGGTCATCGTTAAGAACGCCTTTGAGCTGGGCTTGTATCCGGGTATAGCTATTGGTTGCGGCCATGCCAGCTATACTATAGCCATGGTCGATATTGCCGGGGCTGATATTGCCCAGGGTGTTTATGGCGTCTTCCCCACGGTAAACTGGGGTGACGATGTACCCGGCATGGCCAAGATGACGGAATACTGCCAGAATCTGCACCCTGATGATTATGGTAATATGGACTATATTACCTCTTGGGCACAGAGTCTTATCATGGCTGAAATCCTGCGTGTGGCGCTGGATAATGTTGGTTATGATGTGCTGGCTAAGGGCGATGTGGAATCCTGGCGGGCGGTTGAGACACAGGGTATCCAGAAGCTGAGTGGTTACGATGTTGGCGGTCTGCACGGGCCGGTAAGTTATACCACTGGTGATAACCGGTTATCGAAGTCACTGAGGGTATTTCAGGTACAGAGTGGGCAGATTGTCCCGTTAACTGACTGGATTGAAGCGCCGCTGGTCAAGTATGAGGAATTTGACTGGTTCGGTCAATAGTGTTTGCTTTTGGCTGGGGAGCCCCACTATGGTGGGGCTCCCCATAGAGAGGGTAAGAGATGCTTAAGTTGAACAATATTGAGGTTACTTATCTCAATGTCATCCGCGTGTTGCACGGCGTTTCCCTGAGCGTGGAGGATGGCTCGATTGTGGCTCTCCTCGGGGCTAATGGTGCCGGCAAGAGTACCACCCTCAAGGCGATATCGGGTCTGTTACACGTTGAAGAGGGGGAGGTAACCGACGGCAGCATTGAGTGGGACGGGGAAAGAATTGACCACAAAGGTGCCGAAGAGATAGGTAAGCTCGGTATTATTCAGGCGCTGGAGGGACGGCGTGTCTTTGAGCACCTGACCACGGAAGAAAATTTGATGGTCGGTGCCTACAATCGCCGCGATCGGCAGGCTATCAAGCAGGACCTGGAAATGGTTTATCATTATTTCCCCCGCCTCAAGGACCTGCGACGCAATACTGCCGGTTATCTCTCCGGTGGCGAGCAGCAGATGCTGGTTATCGGGCGTGCGATGATGTCTACCCCGAAGCTGATGATGCTTGATGAGCCGTCACTGGGTCTGGCCCCCCTGCTTGTTGAAGAGATATACGATATTATCCAGCGGTTTAACACAGAGCAGAAAACGTCGGTGCTGCTGGTAGAGCAGAATGTCCGGATTGCTCTCAGTATTGCGGATAACGGTTACGTGATGGAGAATGGCCGTGTTGTTCTTGACGGTAATGCTGAATTCCTCAAGAATAACGAAGATGTGAAGGAGTTTTACATAGGGCTGTCCGCGATGGGGACAAAGAAGAGCTACCGTGAGGTAAAACACTACAAGAGGCGAAAGAGATGGCTGTAAAGGATAAACCAGACGAATATTTCGACGAGCTGGAGACAATGTCTCCCCAATCCAGAGAAAGTTACCTTAACCGGAAGTTAGCC
>CAYOKF010000083.1:0-6842 GCA_964404475.1 uncultured Dehalococcoidaceae bacterium
CGTGGATAAAGCTAGTAAGGCGCTGTGGCTTACATGGCATACGTTTGCACGACGCTCGCCATACTCATGCTTCACTATTGCTAAAGCAAGGTGTTCACCCCAAGATAGTCCAGGAAAGGTTGGGGCATGGTTCTATTCAAATCACTCTTGATACGTACAGTCACGTAGCTCCTGGACTACAGCAAGCTGCCGCTAAAAAGTTTGACGATATCATATTACTAAAGGCAGACCCAGTGAGTCGAGAACGTTAATCCGAAATCGATTTGTGCCAAATTTGTGCCATTCATAAAAATGCCCCCTATGCGCTGATTAACATACTGGCTTTTTTAGCTTCAAAAAGTGGTGGGCGGTAGAGGACTTGAACCTCTGACCCCCTGCGTGTAAAGCAGGTGCTCTAACCAACTGAGCTAACCGCCCATTTACGCAGCTATTCTACTCTAAAAAACCTGCTTTGTAAAACGGGTTCCTGGCCTGCTTCCTAAAAAAGTAGCTTAAGCTCAGGACAATACGGCATTGACCTCATCCAGGCTAAAACCGCCAGCGGCTAAGGCGGCTCTGGCTACATACAGGTCCTCAACAGTCCCTCCGCTGACACCAACACCACCGAGCAATACTCCGTCTTTGATAATAGGGAATCCGCCGGGGAATTGTATCCAGCGCTTATGGATAAAGGGTGGGTTAATACCTCCGGGCGGAGGTGCTGTAGGCAGCTTGCTTAATACCGCAGTGAATGCCTTGTCCATGGCAACATTTATACTGAGCAACAGCGCATTATCCATCCGGATGAAAGCCAGGAGATTACCTCCGGAATCAGTGATGGCGATCACCATCGGCACGCCCTGACGCTCGGCTTCTTTCTCGCCAGCTTCCAGCATCTCCCTGGCTATCTTGAGGGTAAGGCCCGTTCCGTAATTCCGGTTGCCTGCCTTCCACGCCGGTGGGGTCTGCTCTGATTGTTTTGACATCGGGCTTATCTCCTTTCTGGACACATCTTACTGACAACGCTTCATGTCATTATTACGGGTAAAACATTTCCCGGGCAGCTTTCTGTAGCTCAGGCTGGAAATCAGGGTGGGCCACTGAAATTAGCGCCTCGGCTCTCTCCCGCTGGCTCTTGCAACTCAGGTTAGCGATGCCATGCTCGGTAACCAGGTAGTCAAGGTACACCATGGGGAGCATTACTACCGCCCCGGCCTCAAATCTGGGTACGATGCGGGACACCTTCCCGCCCAGGGCGGTTGAGCTTAACATGGCTATGGAACGCCCCCCCCTGGAGTAGTGGGCCCCGATACAATACTCTACCTGCCCACCCGGCCCGCTAATCGGGGTTGTGCCGAGGTGAGTAATCACCACCTGTCCGAGGAGATCCACAGTCAGAATATTATTGATGGCGACCATGTTGTCCTGCGCTGCGATTCTGGGCACGTTACACATGGTGGAGATATCACGGAATTCAAACATGGGGTTCTGGGTAACGTATTCTATGGCATGGGTGGAATGGGGGTCATCAGGGTCATGGATCTGCAGGCAAGCACTGACCACCTTACCGGTGTCCACGCTTTTTTTCTTGCCGGTAACAACCCCGCGCTCGATTAAATCGATTACTTGATAGTAGATAACCTCGGTGTCGATGCCCAGGTCATTTCTATCGACAAGGAAGTCCATAACTGCTTCTGAGGCAGTACCCACGCCAATCTCTATGGTATCGCCGTCATTAACCAATGAGGCGGCATTAGCCCCGATGACCTGGGCTATCTCCCATTCCCCAGGGGCCGGCATCGGCACGAACCGGTCTTCCGCCCTGAATCTGGCTACCGGCTGTGCTTCAACCAGGTAGTCTATCTCATCCAGATTCACGTACTCGCCGTAAACCCGGGGGAGTGCCGGGTCGATTTCAGCAATCTTTACCTTAGCCGTTCGGCAGGCACTGGGAGTAAACCAGGGATGCGGGCCAAAGCTACAGTTGCCGTCATCATCCGGCGGAGTGATTTTAAAGAAGAAGAAATCCTTATAGTGATAAAGCCGCCCCCTATCTTCCAGTATCTGGCGCTCACCGTTGCTCAGCCCGAAGGCAGTCGGTTGCCAGTCTATCCTCTTGCCACGCAGTGCCTCCCGCGTGTATCTCACCGGCATGGGGTCCTTGACGAGGAAAGCTTTTTCCATTTCAGGGTGTTGCTCGGGGTGAAGGAAGGGGTAGTCTTCGACCCAGTGAGAGGTCAGGGTCACGTTGCTTAGCTCTTGGTGCCGGTTGGCTATTTCCAGCACGATGTCTTTAGGCTGGTCCATCAGGGAAATGAGTACATCAGCGCCAGAGGTGACCAGAGCGGCTGCTTGCCGGGCGGTAATCAATTTATTCTTGTATTTTTCCTGCCAGCTCATGTATCCTTATCACTCCTTTGACAATTCGGTGTTGTTGCTCTTTATAGTAATTATTCTAAGCGATGCTAGCCCTGCTGTAAATTGCTAGTTACCGGCTTCAGCGGCGGCGTTCTCGCCTGCGGTTCTGCCCAAGACAAACGACCCCAGCGTCATGGTGCCGGTCCAGTATGCTTCAGGTATGCCCACCAGACCTCCGGTTAGCTCACCGGCGGCATACAGCCCGCGGATGGGCGTATCGAAGTTGTCAACTACCTGTGCCCGGTTATTAATCTTGATGCCTCCCTTGAGCGAGCTCAGGGAGACCTTGCAGCGGACAGCGAAGAAGGGGGGAGTATCTATCTTCGGGGGCGGTTCCTGCCGGTGGGAGCCTCCCCACTCCCGTTTACCAAATCTGGTATCGTAGCCATGCTCATCAATATCGGAGTTATACTCATTCACTGCCTCCACCAGGGCTTCAGCATCAAGACCGACAGCTCTGGCTACTTCTGCGATAGTATCAGCCTGATACTCCCTGACATGGAGATAGTCCTTGGCAAAAGCCTCCTCACGTATCTTGCTATCGTAGATTACAAAGTGGAGACCATCCGGCTGCTTTTGTAGCAACTCGCGGAACATGACATTGTAGCTGCCCACATCGCTGCCGTTTTCGTCAGCCCACCGCTCGGCGTCCCTGGTCACGGCAATGGCACCCTGAACCGGCATTATCGTGGTATGGTTGGTCTCGGTGCATACGGAAATGGACGGGCAAACCGCCAGCCCTATTCCGGCCGTGGCTGCACCCGCATCCAGAGCCATCTTTAAGCCTTCCCCGAGGTGGGTGGGGGGGGTTACCGGTACACAGTTGATATAAGCGGGGCCATATTCTTTGACCAGTTCCTTATTCCGGATAAAGCCGCCAGTAGCCAGAATGACCGCCTTTCTGGCCTTGAAATTGAGGTCTTTATCTTCATGTTTGGCTCTGATACCGATAACCCTGTCTGTCGTCGGGTCAAGGATAAGCCTCACGGCACGGTGCCTGAAGAGCATCTTAACGCCTCTCTTCTCAGCGGCTTCCCTGAAAATTTTAAGCAGGCGGGCGCCACTACCTTCAAAGGTAATCCCTCGTACCACGCGGTGTCCAGGAGCCAGCCCCAGGATAACCGGTTTGCCTCCCAGGCGCTTCAGCCATTCGTAGGTCTCCAGCTGTTTGTCGGCTATTGCTCTCCAGAGCTGCTGAGAACCGCCGCTAATCTCTACGGCTTCTTCAAAGAGCTGGTCAGGTGAATCATCTATACCTGCTTCTTTTTGCAGGTCAGTACCGGCAAAGGGTGTGCCACCGGCGATGAGTGCCAGGCTACTGGCGGGTCCGCTCCAGGCTTCCAGTATGATTACATCAGCGCCGCTGACAGCGGCGCTGATGGCGGCGGGCAGCCCCGCCGTTCCAGCACCGACAACGATGACATCGGCTTCATCATCCCACTTCTCCGGAACATTTAACAAAGGCATGGCTGATAACCTCCTTGAGTGTTGTTTACCACAATCTACTTTGTAAGCTGCTTATACCGGATTTTTATGTGAATTTGCTGGTGTACGGTGTTTAATAATAAAACACCAAACAAGTAATATCAAGTTTCATAATTCTATATATGAGTATTTCTTAGAGGGCCGGGATATTATCGGGGAATATCAGGCCAAATTGAAGCTTGGGGGTTGCGAGCCTGTAGATCCGAACTTTACCCCCGGGTAAAGGCGATTAATCTGAAGATAGCTACCCCGGTTGCCAGGGAATTAACCCATCAGGATTTCAGCATTATCACTATTGATCCTGCTGGTGCTGGGAATCGCCAATAAGGGTAATTACGTGGTGCCTGATTTTTCTTAAAGTGGCGCTCAGTTCCTCTAACTGTTTTTGGTCCAGAGAGTGCAGAACGTCACTGCTGACACGCTGTCTGCCTTCGGCCGAAGTCCTTTTAATAAAATCTACCCCTTCTCGGGTGATGCTGACCTTTCTATTCCTGCGGTCATCACCAATAGGCTCTCTCTTTACCAGCCCCTGTTTCTCAAGGGTATCGATAGTTTTGGTCACACTTTGCCGGGACCGGAATACCCTCTTACTGATATCAGTCGGTGTCATCGTGCCGCCACGCAATATCAAGTGATGCAGAATGTTAAAGCCGGTTCCCCTTGTCGGCAGCTTGGCAAGTTCGATGTCCAGATACCGATTGACTATATCAGCAGTGTAAATGAATGACAGGAATGTGGAAATCCTAGACTGCTGAGACAGCTCCCTGATTTCCCGGGCCAAAGATGCCATACTGCTTTTAGTATTTTCGGTCATATGATTCCGGCTCCTTATCGCGTCCAAGGTATTCTGATCCGTGTAGTTCTTGGAAGGACTTTAGCACATCCAACAATAGAGTATCAACTTTGGTGGCGCCGGTAAATCATTTGTGCACAATAAAATAAAACGGATAGCCTATAACTTGCTGTCTTTTATTGACTTATCCTGCTCTACATCTGACAGAATCATCTTGAAACTAAGACGCGGGAAGATCCCTTTAAATCGGCTTAATTCACTTGAAGTTTGGAGCACCTGGTGACATAATGCTTGAATAAAAGTGAAATAGCTGATGATAATTGCTGAAGCTGGAGAGTAAATATCCATGCAGACCATAGCTCAGGTAATCGCTTTTATTGGCATCCTTGTTTTTCTGGCGCATCTTTTTACTGGCATATTCAGCCGCACCAGGATTCCCGATGTCATCCTGCTGATTGCCATCGGAATCTGTGTTGGCCCCCTGCTGGGTTTGACGTCACCGGAGCTGTTTGGAGCCGTCGGGCCGGTTTTTACCACCATCACCCTCATTATCATACTTTTTGAAAGCGGCACCGCCCTGAGATTAAGCATGCTGCGTTCGGCACTCGGCGGCGCCATGATACTCGCCCCGCTTACCTTCTTCCTGACCATGGCCGTCGTGGCCGGGTTCGCGATCTGGCTGACCGACCTGGAGCTATTACCCGCCTTCATTTTAGGGGCTATCGTGGGTTCCACTTCAGAAACCGTCGTTATTCCTCTGGTTCGGCAGCTAAGAATTCAGGAGGAAACGCAGACCCTGCTATCCGTAGAGTCATCGGTGAATGATGTCCTCAGTATCGTGATTACCCTGGCACTGGTCCAGGCGTATACCGCCGGCAGGTTTGAAATCGCCTCGGTTTCCGGAGACTTGATTGCTTCATTTTTGGTGGCACTGGTCTTTGGCGTGATTGGCGCCATCATCTGGTCAATTCTGCTCAACAGGATTCATGCCATTAAAAACGCCATATTTACCACGCCGGCTTTTGTCTTTGTTATCTATGGCCTGGTGGAAACCCTGGGCTTCAGCGGCGCCATTGCCGCACTCGCTTTCGGTGTGACGATCGGTAATATAGAGGCAATCCGCATCCCCATTTTCAAAACTCTAACGGTGAAGGAGCCTGTTGGTCTCAATGAAACGGAAAAGATATTCTTTAGCGAAGTAGCCTTTCTCCTCAAGACATTCTTCTTTATTTATCTCGGCCTCTCTCTTGAACTGATAAGCGGCTGGCTCATCACCGTCGGGCTGATACTTACGGTTATTGCCTTCGCTCTGCGCTTGCCTGCGGTGAAATTAGCGGTAAGAAAATCGATGGCGCCTAAAGACGTTTCGGTTATGGCCGTCATGGTACCGAAGGGACTGGCCGCAGTGGTATTGGCCAGTATACCCTTGCAACAGGGTGTCATTGGCGGCGAAATGATTAAGAATATAACCTATGGCGTGGTTCTTTTCAGTATCGTGATTACTTCTTTTCTGGTGCTTTTGCTTGAAAAGACCCAGTTACCGGACTTATATGCCTGGATTCTTGCACCGGGTTTGTTAAAGTCAGGGCTGAAAACGGCACCCCGCCCCAAGGAAATGGCCGGTAAAACCGGCAATATAATTCCTGATGGCGCCAGGTTATTCGGGGGCGCTGGTGATACTGAAGACAGGCCATCTGAAGAGGACAAAAATCCTTAACCCGGTATCTTCCAGTTAGACGGAGCCGTGGCTACAGGTATTATTGAGATGGAAAAGCCACCTCATCCCGGGCCCGGTCAAGCACTGACCTAGCTGCAGCTGAGATAGGCCGTTTCCCGTATCCCGTCTCTTCAAAATATCCCGTTATCGTATCTAAGGCTTTTCGCTGCGACTGACTGACCGTAAGGTAGTTCAGGGCAAGGCCCTCCGGGCACTGCGAAATAATCAGATACGTGTTTTTGTTGCCGCTTCTGTTGGGCTCTTTGAGTCCCTTAGCCACCTTATCAATTAACTCCAGGGGTGTTTTAATAACTGCCAGGTCGCCATCGCTATCCAGAATTAGTAAACTCCGGGTAGTATCTGAGGTGCGCCCGTCTGGCGGAAGGAGTTTCAGTACAACGAGGGGATAGCTATGCTCGGCTTTATAAATCGGTATGGAAATCTCCATAT
>CAYOKF010000084.1:0-6800 GCA_964404475.1 uncultured Dehalococcoidaceae bacterium
GGCTCCATAATTTGCCCCGATATCGGCTACCTGGCATCCAGTGAACTGGCCGCCATAGACCGTGCCTCACTTGACATGATAAACGAGGTAAAACCAGATTTGTTTCTTGAACACAACGGCGTAGATCCTGCCAGGCAGGTAAACTACGCACAGGAGATTGGCCTTGCCAGCGACTACCAACTGGTCACACTCTGAGCCAGACTGCCAGCATGCTGACAGCTTGCTGCCCGTTTCTCTGACCGAGGCTATGTCATTCTCCAATGCCATAGTGCCACTCCGCGCATACGGCGTCCTTTCCTTTCCAGTATTGACAACCACTTAACTATTGCTATAAATTGAACCGCCTGACTTTAACTATCTTAAGAAGAATTGTCCTGGTATGTATTGAATAGACAATACAGAGGCACTGAACTCGCCAAGATAAAGTAATGAGCGCCGCTCTTTTTAATCCGAGTTATCGTATGTATTGCCGGGGAGGTGAGAGAAATGTAAGGATTAACATAGTTTAATGATAGAAATCACGGCAAGGAGGAAAGACATGGCAGAACCTGTATCAGATAAACACTATGAGGAAAAGTTTGAGTTCCCCCTGTGGAAACTCATCAAGCAGCGAGCTGAAGAGAAGGACATCAGCTACATTGACGCCGCCGATGAGGTACTCCCGGAGTACATGAAAACGATAAGGTACCGTGATACGGAATTCGAGAAAGCTGAGTATATCAAGCGTTACCAGGAGCTGGATGAATTATATAAACGTGAGGGGCTGACCGCGAGCAAACAACGTGAATACGTTGAGGAGTCTGACCGCGAGTACAAGGAGCTCTTAGGAGGTTAAAAAATGGCTTTAGAAAAGATCGCCGATAAAGTTGTCAATACTGACGTACTGATAATCGGGGGAGGAATGGCTGGCTGCGGTGCCGCTGCCAAAGCCAGGGACCACGGCTTAGATGTTACCCTAGCCGAAAAGGCACACACTTACCGAAGCGGTAGCGCGGCAGCAGGCCTTGACCACCAAAATCAATTACAGGTTTTTCCAATTACAGATTATAAGGGCCAGCGCATCACACTGCTGGATTTTCTAAGAGGCATGGAAAACCGAAATATGGTCCTCAATGGTTACGGGCGCTGGGGAGGAGAATTTAGCAGCGCGGCCCAGGACATAATTGAAAATAGAAGCTTTTGGTGCCTGGAAGAACTGGAGAAGCTCGGCATCACATCGAAGTGGCATGATGGCGACTATTATTTTACCCCCGCCGCCTGGTGGGAAGGGGCTATGATTGTGTTGCGTGTGCACTGGAACCGGATTAAGCCAATGCTGCACGCAGCGTGTGTCAAGAAGGGAGTGAACATCCTCCAGCGGACGATGGTTGTTGACCTGCTCACCAATAATGGCAGAGTGGTAGGCGCTACCGCAGTGGATGTTCGCACCGGTGAATTCATCGTCATTAAAGCTAAGGCCACGGCCGTGGCCGCCGGCCAGGTGTGGCGCATTTATTCACCGGAGACACCCACCTCCTGGAAATACAAGCTCAGGTATCACTTCTGCCCGGCATCCGGCGCCGGAGACGGACTGGCTATGGCCTACCGAATTGGTGCGGAATTGACCAACATGGACGTAACCGGATGGGCGTTCAGGATACGGGATGATTCCACCATTTCCTTCGGCAACTTCACCTGGAATGACGGGCTCACCGCCAAGTATTTCACCTGGACGGGAGAAGAGTTTGGCTACAACAACGCCCCCAAGTACATCGAACTCGAACAGAAAGGCCTGACTCCGGTCTATAACAGCCTGGAACACCTGCCCGATGACTTCCACAAGAGAATGGAGGTGGCCTACGTAGACGAGAGACTGGTATCTTTCAAGATAGCCGAGGATAGAGGCTTTAACCCCAGAACGCACCGCTACGAAATGATGGATAACAGACCCCACTTTTTACCTCATTGCTATATAGCCACAGAGAAAGACTACAAGGCTCGTCTGGTGGAGGGCCTTCACTCCATGGGAGGCACCTCCGGCGGACTTATCTGTGGTGACCGGATACACCGCACCGTCAGTGAGGCTCCGGAACCCGTAATAGACGAAGCCCAGGTGGAGAGTCAAAAGCAGATAGCGCTGGCACCCCTGCATGTCAAGGACGGCACCGAACCCATGGAGCTGGAGTGTGCCATTCGCTATGCATGTGACCGATATGTGGGGCAGTTCAAATCTGAAGGCAAACTGCGTGAGGGAATGAGGCGGCTCGGCTCACTGAAAAGAGAATTCCTGCCCAAGCTGATGGCGAAAGACCCACATTACCTGATGCGGGCACTGGAGTGCCGCAATTTAATAGAAATGGCTGAGGTACATATGAATGCCGTCATGGAAAGAAAGGAATCTCGCGGCAACCACATCAGGCTTGATTACCCGGAACGAGATAAGTCTCTGGACCACATGATTACCTATCAGCGACTTGAGAATGGTAAGCCGGTGCTGGAGAGAAGAAAGGTCCCGCCGCTGACGCCGGAAAACGCCAAGAAATTCGCTGCTATGAAGTAGGGCGGTTACTACTTTTAAGTAGGTTAAACCGTTCTGAAAAGGAGAGAAAATCTAATGGCCGTAGTGAAGATAAACTATAAAAAATGCATTGGCTGTAAGAAGTGTTACGAGATATGTCCCATGGACGTTTATAAATGGGATGAGGAGAAGGATATTCCGATAGCAGCTTATGAAGACGAGTGCTGGTTCTGTGGCTGCTGCTGGATGGAGTGTCCCAAGCGGGCTATAGAATTCAATTACCCGGCATCATTCTGGTAACTCTTTAGCTTTTTATTCTTTACTCGCAAACAAAGGGATGTATGCCGTTAGCGGCTCCGCCATTAAAAGAGGGGATGGTATATGCCACTAATAGATATATCAAGGACTATCCGGTTATGGCAGCACTCCCTAATCTTGCTCAAAAAGAAGCAGACGCTGCGATTTTACAGCGTCTGCTTCTTTCATCCTGCTGTACTTATGGCCAGCCAGTCCACTTTCGGGTTAGGCGAGTGTTGTATTGTATTTGATAAATAACAGAGTTATTATTTTTGGCCGATAACTGAACTTAAGCAGTTACGGCAGAATTGAGACCAAAAAGTTAAGCAAACTGTTAAACCAAGGTATAGAGCCGAAAGGATGAATCTCAAACTGGGGTTCGTAGCTATTCTGGCGTCCCTGGAGGGATTCGAACCCACGACATTCTGCTTAGAAGGCAGACGCTCTATCCAGCTGAGCTACAGGGACAACGGCTCACTCTAGAAATTTAACACGAAGCAGCGGATAGGTCAAGGACAGCAATAATTACTCTCCCTTATTGTATTTAAGGAGCCAGTATTCCAGGCTATCCGCCAGCGCCAGCCAGCTGGCTTCAATGATATCAGTGGAGCTACCCACGGTATGCCACTCATTAACGCCATCGCCGGACTCAATGAGGACACGAACCTGAGACTCAGTGCCCACGCTTTCTTCAAGAATACGGACTTTATAATCAACCAGCTTGACCTGGGCCAGGCTGGGGTAAAACCTCAGTAATGCCTTGCGCAGAGCCTGGTCAAGGGCATTAACCGGGCCGTTACCCTCGGCGGCAGTATGCACTATCTCGTTACCCACCCTTACCTTGACCATTGCTTCCGATAACATGTCTTCCAGGTCTGACCTGGTGGACTGCCGCCGCCGCCGCTCCACCACCACCATAAAATCGACCAGTTCAAACGGTACCTGATAACCCGGTCTGGCGCGGTGTAATAACAACTCAAAGGAGGCTTCGGCATTATCGTACTGGAAGCCTCGGCTCTCCAGCAATTTGACCTGCTCCAGCAGCTTCTGTGCCTCCTTACCTTGCGCGGGTAATTCCACTCCAAGCTCTTTAGCCTTATGCAGGATATTACCACGGCCGGACAGTTCGGAAACAATAACTCGCAGCTGATTGCCCACCTTAGCCGGCTCTACATGCTGATAGCTATCCTCCCGCTTGCTTACCGCCGAAGCGTGAAGACCTCCCTTATGAGTGAAGGCACTGGAACCGACATAAGGCTGGTAGGGATTAGGCAGTAGGTTTGCCAGCTCACTGACATAGTGTGCTGCCTCAGTTAATTTGGCCAGCCGGTCATTACTGATACAGTCTATACCCATCTTGAGCTTCAACGCCGGAATAATAGAGCAGAGATTGGCATTACCACAGCGCTCACCATAGCCATTGATGGTACCCTGCACCTGAGTAACACCTGCCTGGACAGCAGCCAGGGTGTTAGCCACGGCCAGTTCAGCGTCATTGTGAGCATGAATGCCCAGGGGTACCGAAGTTGTCTTCCTGACCGCTTCAACGGCAATCACTATCTCGCCGGGCAGACCGCCGCCATTGGTATCACAGAGTACCAGACAGTCAGCTCCAGCTTCATCAGCCACCTCCAGAGTGCGTAGCGAGTAAACCGGATTAGCTTTGAAGCCATCAAAAAAATGCTCGGCGTCAAAAAAAACGGTAAGGCCTTTCTTTTTAAGATAGCGGATGGAATCGGCAATCATACTGAGGTTTTCCTCTAAAGAGGTCTCCAGGATATGGGTAACCTGCATCTCCGAACTCTTGCCAACAACGGTGACCGCTTTCACTCCGGAATCCAAAAGAGCTTTCAGGTTAGCATCATCCTCGACACTGGCTCCGGGGTGGCGGGTGCTGCCAAAAGCCACCAGCACAGAATTAGCCAGGGCCAGCCCTTTAGCCTTGTCAAAAAACTCCACGTCCTTGGGATTGGAGCCGGGCCAGCCGCCTTCTATGTAGTGGATACCCAGTTCGTCAAGCTTCTGTACTACGTGCAGTTTGTCCACTGCAGAGAAGGAAACACCCTCAGCCTGCACCCCATCACGCAACGTGGTATCATAGAGCTGCACCGACGGCATTGTTTAGCCCCCTATCTTCCCCCCGATTAAGTCACCCATCTCCTTCGTCCCCACCTGAGTCTTACCTTCATCCATTATATCATAGGTACGGTAGCCTTCCTGCAATACCGCTTCCACCGCCGCCTCAACCGCCTGGGCCTCTTTTATCAAGCCCAAAGAGTAACGCATCATCATCGCGGTACTGAGGATAATGGCAATAGGATTGACCATATTAAGCCCGGCACGGCGCGGCGCACTGCCATGAATCGGCTCATAGAGACCGAATATCTTTGTCCCTTCCTCAGGCACCCCGGCCAGACTGGCTGAAGGCAGCATCCCCATGGAGCCGGCCAGCATTGACGCCTCATCGGTAACAATATCGCCAAAGGTATTCTCCGTAACCACAACGTCAAGGTAAGTAGGGTTCTGAATAAGCCGCATGGCGCAGGCATCAACCAGCATATGCTCCAGTTCAACGTCTGGGTAGTTAGCCGCCACCTCAACAGCCACCTTTCGCCACAGGCGGGAGGACTCCAGCACATTGGCTTTATCCACTGAAATCAGCTTCTTTTTCCGGGTCCGCGCCAGTTCAAAGCCAACCCTGACAATGCGCTCAATTTCCTGTTCCGAATAGGCCATGGAATCAACCGCCCGCCGCCCCCGTGACGTCCGCCACTGCCGTTTCGGTCGGCCGAAGTAAAGCCCTCCGGTAAGCTCACGGACAAAGATAAAATCCACGCCCGCAACGACCTCCGGCTTGAGGTTGGTGGAGTTTACCAGCACCGGAAAAAGCTTTACCGGGCGCAGGTTGGCAAAAAGCCCCAGCCCCTTGCGCAACGCCAGCAAGCCATCCTCCGGACGCACCTTGGCCAGGGGGTCGTCCCACTTGGGCCCACCCACGGCGCCAAGTAAAACGGCATCGCTCTTGCGGCACTTCTTGAGAGTATCCGCAGCCAGCGCCACCCCCTGCTCATCAATGGCGATACCGCCAATCAGTCCGTAACTCAGTTCAAAATTATGCCCGAATTTTTCTCCTACTGTCTGCAATACTTTGGTGGCCTCGTCGGTAACTTCGGGACCGACACCATCACCGGGTAAAACTGTCAGCTTAAACTGCAATCTAAAGCCCCCTTTCCGCTAATCGTTTCTTAGTGTGCTCAACAAGTCCACCGGCGGCAATCAGTTCCGCCATAAATTCGGGGTATGGCTTGGCTTGAAAAGTCATCCCCTTGCTCACATTCCTTATCTCGCCAGAGGACAGATCTATTTCCAGTTCGTCATCGCTCTCGGTATTATCCACCACATCCTCACATTCCAGCAACGGCAGACCGATATTTATCGCGTTGCGGAAGAAGATACGGGCAAAGCTCTTGGCGATAACACAGGAGACGCCGGCCGCCTTAATTGCCAGCGGGGCGTGTTCCCGTGAGGAGCCACAGCCAAAGTTGGTGGTGGCCATGATTATATCCCCCGGCGTTACTTTCTTGATAAAATCCGCATCAATGTCTTCCATGCAGTGCCGGGCTAACTGGGCCGGCTCGGACACGTTCAGGTAACGCGCCGGAATGATGACATCCGTGTCCACATTAGCCCCATATTTATGAACTTTACCTTTGAGATTCAAGAAATAACCTCCTATGTTCTTCCTTTATCTCCTTCTCTTGCTTATCAGATACATTTAATAATTCGAATTGTTCCCTAGATACACCATTTGTCACCTTGAAAACCCCGTTAAGATGTTGACCCGCAAATCGAATATCTACATAAACAAAAAATTCTTTATTACTTTTGAGTTGTGGGCGTTTATATGAAAGATACATATAAAACGATTGGGAAAAATATCCAAAGAATAGGAGCGGCTGAAAGATTAAAAGGATATCCTGTTTTCAGCGCCGACCTGGAGCTGGAT
>CAYOKF010000085.1:0-6772 GCA_964404475.1 uncultured Dehalococcoidaceae bacterium
TCAATAAAATGGACCGGGTGGGCGCCAACTTCCAGCGTACTATAGCCATGATTGAAAAAAGGCTCAAGGCAACCCCCCTCCCGATACAGCTCCCCCTGGGTACGGAAAGCTCTTTCCGCGGCGTTATTGATATCTTAGAAAACAGGGCCTGGCTCTTTGACGGCTCTTTAGGTTCTGACCCCCGGGAGATGGATATACCGGCGTCAGAACAGGCAAAGTGCGCCGAGTTCCGCCAGGCTTTGATTGAAAAACTGGCGGAACATGATGACCAGATGATGCTGGCCTACCTGGAAGGGCATGAGGTTAATACCGGCGAGCTGAAACAGGCCCTGCGAAGAGTAACCCTGGCGAATAAAGGGGTGCCCGTTCTCTGTGGTAGCGCGCTGAAGAATATCGCTATCCAGCCGCTGCTGGACGCCACTGTTGACTACCTTCCCTCCCCCTTAGACGTGCCGCCGGTACGGGTTATTGATGCCCATACCGGCACTGAACTCACCCGTTCGTCCAGTGATGACGCCCCCTTTGCGGCACTGGCTTTCAAGGTAGTCTCTGATCCCTTTATGGGCCGGCTGGTATATCTCAGGGTGTACTCCGGGAGGGTTAAAGTAGGCAGTCAGGTGCTTAATCCAACAAGAGGTAAGCGGGAACGCATCGGCCGCCTGCTATTGATGCACGCCAACCACCGTGAGGATATAACTAACGCTGATACCGGGGCAATCATCGCAGCACTGGGACTGAGAAACACCTTCACCGGTGATACGTTATGTGATGCCGCTAAATCAGTGCTGCTGGAATCCATCCGTTTCCCTGAGCCGGTGATTTCAATCGCCATCGAGCCCAAATCAAGGTCTGACCAGGACAGAATGGGCGAGGCTTTGCAAAAACTTGCCGATGAAGACCCCACCTTCAAAGTAACCTATAACCAAGATACCGGCCAAACCATAATCTCAGGCATGGGGGAACTTCACCTGGAGGTTATTGTCAACAGGCTTATCAGTGAATTCAGAGTGGCCGCCAAAGTAGGCAAGCCACATGTCGCCTTCAAGGAAACGATTACGCTGCCGGTACGGGCTGAAGGCAGGTTTGTCCGCCAGAGCGGCGGACATGGCCAGTACGGACACGTTAACCTTGAGCTGGTGCCGATGCAACGTGGCGGCGGCTTTGAATTCATCGAAAATATTAAGGGTGGAACGATACCAAGACAATATATCCCGGCGGTTGAGGCCGGGGTTAAAGAAGCGCTGGAAACCGGCGTCCTGGCCGGCTATCCCATGGTTGACATTAAGGTCAGCCTTTATGACGGCAGTTACCACGAGGTCGATTCTTCCGAGCTGGCCTTCAAGATGGCTGGCTCAATGGCACTGAAGGACGGCGCTAAAAAAGCAGGGCCTGTCCTTCTGGAGCCAATCATGAAACTGGAAATAGTGACCCCGGAAGAATTCCTGGGTGACATCATCGGCGACCTCAACTCAATGAGGGGACATGTTGAGATGATTGATACCCAGGGAGAAACCTACGTGGTACGTGGCCTGGTACCCCTGGCGGAGACCTTCGGTTATACCACCAGGCTCAGGTCATTGAGTCAGGGCAGAGCGACGCACTCCATGGAGTTCTATCGCTATCGCGAGCTACCGCCCGAACTGGCGGAGCAAATTAGAGAAAAGGCTACGGGCAAAAAATATGGCTAGACAGAAGATCCGCATCAAGCTAAAGGGGTTTGACCACCGCATTGTTGACCAATCCGCAGCCGAAATTATTGATGCGGTAGAGCGTACCGGTGCAACGGTGGTAGGTCCGGTGCCTTTACCCACCCGCATCCAGAAATTAAGTGTGATTCGCTCAGCGTTTATTGATAAAGACTCGCAGGAGCAATTTGAAATCCGGACCCACCGGCGCCTGATAGATATCGTGGAAACAACCTCTAAAACCATCGATGCTCTGACCAAACTAAACCTGCCCTCGGGGGTAGAAATAGATATTAAGCTATAAGGAAAACAGTAGTGGCTAAAGAGTTAAGCTTGGGAATTATAGGCAAGAAGCTGGGCATGAGCCAGGTTTTTCTGGATGATGGCACCGCAGAAGCGGTAACTGCCATTGAGGCTGGACCCTGCACCGTGGTACAGTTGAAAACATCAGCCAAAGAGGGTTATGATGCTGCTCAGCTCGGCTTTGGTGAGGCCAAGCAGCAGAAATCTTCCCGCCGTGATTCCCAAATGACACAAAAACAGTTCAAACACCTGCGGGAGTTCCGCCTTGATGATACCGAGGGTATAGAAGCCGGACAGCAGGTTGATGTCAGTCTGTTCCAGCCCGGAGACCTGATCAATGTAACCGGCGTCTCCAAGGGCAAGGGTTTTGCCGGAGTGGTCAAGCGCCATCACTTTAGTGGTGGCCCCAAAACCCACGGCCAGTCAGACCGGCACCGGGCCCCGGGCTCCGTCGGCGCGGGTTCAACACCGGGCCGGGTCTGGAAAGGGCTGCGCATGGCAGGCCACATGGGAAACCGGCAGGTAACAGCGATTAACCTTGAGGTATTCCAGGCTGACCCTGCCCGCAATCTGTTACTGGTCAGGGGAGCCGTACCCGGCGGTAAGAACGGGTTACTCCTGATACGTAAATCAGCGAGGGGGAAGTAAGGAAGTGCAGGTTCCGGTTTACAATCTGACCGGGGAACCGGTCAAGCAGATAGAAGTAAGCGACCGTGTTTTTGCCGTGCCCTTTAATGAGGGAGTGGTGCACCAGGTAGTGGTCGCCCAGCGGGCTAATGCCCGCCAGGGAACCTCGTCAACTAAAACCCGGGGCCAGGTCTCAGGCAGCACACACAAGCCGTTTCGTCAGAAAGGCACCGGTAACGCCCGGGCAGGTACCCGCAAGTCACCGTTGCGGCGGGGTGGCGGCATCATTTTTGGTCCCCATCCCAGAAGCTACCGGCAATCCGCCCCGAAGAAAATGCGCCGTCTTGCCCTGAGGTGTGTTCTCTCTGCCAAGACCCGGGACGGTGAACTGAAAGTCCTGGAAGACCTGAAATTTGAAGAGCCCAAGACAAAAACCATGGTGCAAATACTGGAGGCTCTCGGGGCTAATTCCTCAACCCTTATCGTCACCGATGAGCCGGAAAATAACGTGATTAAATCAGCCCGGAACCTACCGGGAATCAAGACAATGGCGGCTAACCTGATTAATACGCTTGACATCCTCTCCTATCAGAGACTACTGATAAACGAGGAAGCATTACGCAAAGCCGAAAAACTATGGGGGACAGCTTAGTCCAAGGGAAGAATATGCATCCATATGAAGTTTTACGCCGCCCGTTAATAACCGAGAAGAGCACCAACCTTCAAGCCGAAGGTAAATATGCCTTTAAGGTAGCGGATAAGGCAAATAAATTGCAGATAAAACAGGCGGTGGAAAAGGCTTTTAAAGTAACCGTAACCGGGGTCAACGTGATCACAATGCCGAGCAAGTCAAGAAGAGTGGGCAGGCGTGTTACACAGACCCCACCCTGGAAAAAGGCTATTGTCAGCCTGAAGCCGGGGGATAAGATAGAATTCTTCGAAGGTGTTTAGTAATGAAGGGGGGAACTGAGTGGCATTAAAGTTATATCGTCCTACCTCGCCCGGCCGGCGTGGAATGAGCGGCTATACCTTTGACGAAATAACCAAGGACAAGCCGGAGAAATCTTTGCTCCTGCCGCTCAAGAAGCAGTCAGGACGTAACAACCAGGGTAAAATAACCGTCCGCCACCGTGGTAAAGGGGTGAAGCGGAGGCTACGCATTATCGACTTCAAACGGGACAAAACAGGCGTTCCGGGACGGGTAGCCGCCATCGAATATGACCCCAACCGCTCAGCGCGCATTGCCCTTATTTTCTACGCCGATGGCGAAAAGCGATATATCCTGGCTCCGTCAGAACTGAATGTCGATGACACTGTAATGTCCGGAGGCGACGCTGAACCAAGAGCCGGGAATGCTCTGCCCATGAGGTTAATTCCTACCGGCAGCCAGATACATAATATAGAACTACAACGAGGCAAAGGTGGGCAGTTGGTCAGGAGCGCTGGCGCGGCAGCACAGCTAATGGTGAAGGAAGGTGAATACGTTTTAATCAGGCTACCCTCCGGTGAGATACGGCGTATCCGCAGTGAATGCCAGGCTACCATCGGGCAGATAGGAAACGCTGACCACCAGAATATCAAGCTGGGCAAGGCCGGGCGCAAACGCCTGATGGGCTGGAGGCCCACGGTAAGGGGCTCAGCGATGACCCCGCGTGACCACCCCCATGGCGGCGGTGAAGGTAGATCCCCCGTAGGCCTGCCCGGGCCGAAGACACCCTGGGGCAAGCCGGCTCTGGGTTACCGCACCCGCAAGCCAAAGGCCTCCGACAGGATGATTATTAAACGGAGAGGAAAGTAAACAAACAGGGGAGTTAAATGTCAAGGTCGATTAAAAAGGGACCAGCTATCAATGCCAAACTGCTCAAGAAAGTAGATGTTGTCATCAAATCCGGGCAGAAGGCAGTTATCAAAACCTGGGCACGCTCATCTACCATCCTTCCCCAGATGGTGGGGCTTACCATCGGCGTGCATGACGGCCGAAGACACGTGCCCATCTATATTACGGAAAACATGGTGGGGCACAAGCTGGGTGAGTTTGCCCCCACCCGTACCTACCGCGGGCACGTCTCCAAGTCCGACAGAAAGAGATAAGAGACGGTAGCATGATTATACAGGAGACAAAGTGGAAGTTAGAGCAGTAGCCAAAGATACCGGATTGCCGGTAAAAAAGATACGTCCGCTGGTAGACATGGTGCGTGGTATGAGAGTGGAACAGGCGCTGACCATGCTCCAGTTCACCCCGACACCTAAAGCCCGTATCGTGGCCAAGGCGGTCAAGTCAGCAGCAGCTAATGCGGAAAATAACTTTCAGATGGATCCTGCGGGATTGAAAATTGTCAGCATCTTTGCTGATGAGGCCCGAACCATGAAAAGGTTTCGCCCGCGAGCCCGCGGGCGAGTCAGTCCCATCCTGAAACGTTCCAGCCATATTACTGTTATCGTTAGCGAGGAGGAGGGTTAATTGGGTCATAAGGTTCATCCCACAGGTTTCCGACTTGGTATCATACGAGACTGGCAGGCAAAGTGGTATGCTGACCGGCACTACGCCGAGTTCTTGCAGGAAGATGTCAAACTAAGAGAAGCGATCAGGGCCAAGTACCGTGAAGCGGCTATCTCGCTGGTGGAGATTGACCGCCAGGCGAAGGACGTAATGCTGACACTCCATACTGCCCGGCCCGGTATCGTCATCGGGCGGGGAGGACAGAGAGTTGATGAAATCAGGATTTACCTTGAAAATCTCATCGGCAAAAAAACCCGGCTAAACATCCAGGAGATACGGCAGCCCGAACTTGATGCCTATCTGGTCGCCAGAAACATAGCTGACCAAATTGAGCATCGCGTTGCTTACCGTCGGGCCATGAGGCAGGCTACCTTCCGTACCATGCAGGCCGGCGCTAAAGGAATAAAAGTCAGCTGCGCAGGCCGGCTGGGCAATGCCGAGATAGCCCGCCGCCAGACCATGCTCCAGGGACAGGTGCCCCTGCACACATTACGGGCTGATATTGATTATGCTTTCACCGAAGCTCACACTACACTGGGACGAATCGGCGTGAAAGTCTGGATATACAAGGGGTTAATCCTGCCCGAGCCCAAGGTGACGGAAGCTGCGGAAACGGCGGAAATGCCCGCTGCCCCCCCCGTCCCCCAGGCAGAAATCACCCCTGCCAAAATACCTGAAGAAAAACCGGCCGAACCGGTTGCCGGTGAAGTCACGGTAGCAGCTGCTGAAGAGACAGAGACAGTGCCCGCTGACCTGGAAGCCGAAGCAACTGCCGGGGCAGCCGCTGAGGAAGTGACGGAAATAGCTGCCGAAAAACCGGAAGAGCCAGCCACCGAGGCTGTAGAAAAACCAAAAAGGAAGACTGCCAGAACAGCAGCTAAAAAAACGGAGACGGAGGCTGCTACCCTGAAAGAGGAAGAAAAAGATGACACAACCTAAGCGCGTTAAATACCGCAAATCACACCGTGGCAACCGCCGGGGTAAAGCCCAGTCCGGGAATGTTCTTGCCTTTGGTGATTTCGGTTTGCAGGCGCTGGAATCAGCCTGGATCTCCAGCGAGCAAATTGAAGCTGGGCGCCGTGCCATCACCCGCCATATCCGTCGCGGCGGCAAGGTCTGGATACGCGTCTTCCCGGATAAACCGGTATCCAAAAAACCGGCCGAGACCCGCCAGGGCGGTGGTAAAGGCGCCCCGGACCACTGGGTAGCTGTAGTCAGAGCCGGGAGAATCTTGTATGAGCTGGGCGGTGTTGGTGAAAAAATTGCCAAAGAGGCAATACTACGGGCCTCTTATAAATTCCCCATCAAGACCAGATTTCTGGTCAGGGAAGATGAGACCGCCATGACCAGCGAGACTACTATTTAAGGAGTAAAAGATTGAAGGCCAAAGAATTCCGGGCCTTGGGCACTGAAGATCTGGTAAAGCAACTCGAGGAAGCGCACCAGGAGCTTTTTAACCTGCGCTTTCGCCTGGCTACTAAACAGCTGGTAAACCACCGCGAGCTTCCCGCGGTTAGAAAAAAGATTGCCCAAATCAAGACGCTCATCAGGGAAAGAGAACTTAGTATAAGGTAATGATATCATGAACGGAAAGCGTAAAAATAGAGTCCAAGGACTTGTCCATAGTTACGATTAGAGGTGTGCTTTCAAAAGTCGA
>CAYOKF010000086.1:0-6758 GCA_964404475.1 uncultured Dehalococcoidaceae bacterium
ACCTGGTAGCGGTCAGCCTGCCGCCATACTGTTTCTGATTGGGCTTCAACTCCGGCTACCGCATCAAAGACCACTACACCCCCGTCCAGCACTCTTAAGCTGCGCTCAACTTCAGCAGTAAAGTCTACGTGCCCCGGTGTATCAATAATATTAACGCGGCAGTCGCTCCAGTAACAGGTGGTGGCTGCCGCGGTAATGGTGATGCCCCGTTGCTTTTCCTCTTCCATCCAGTCCATCACTGCCGTGCCTTCGTGCACCTCGCCGACCTTATAAGTACGGCCGGTGTAATACAGCACCCTCTCGGTGACGGTGGTCTTACCGGCATCGATGTGAGCGATAATACCTATATTGCGGATGCACTCTAAAGGGAAACGTTCTGGCACATTCCTGTCCTTTACGGCTACCTGGTCATTTTTAATAAGTTCGGAATTAATGGTGATGCCTCCCTACCATCTATAGTGAGCAAAGGCCCGGTTAGCCTCAGCCATTTTATGCGTATCTTCTCGTTTTTTAATTGTTGTTCCCTGCCCCTGAAAGGCGTCAATCAGTTCGGCGGCCAGTCTTTCCTTCATTGCCTTACCCTTCCGGGCTCGGGAAGAGTTGATTAACCAGCGCAGCGCCAGGGAAAAACCGCGCTCCGGCGGGACCTCCACCGGGACCTGATACGTGGCACCGCCCACGCGGCGGGATTTAACCTGCAGCAAAGGGGTGGCATTCCTGATTGCCTGTTCCAGAGCCGTGACCGGGTCTTTTGATGTCTGCTGTTCCAGCAGTTCCATGGCGCCATAGGTAATGCTCTCCGCCGTTCTCTTCTTACCGCAAATCATCAGGTGGTTTATTAATTTGGACACGATGACGCTTTGGTACTTAGCGTCAGGTGGCGTTATTCTTTTTAAAGCTCGGGCTCGCCTTGGCATTATCGGCTCCTGTTATTTATTCCGTAGCTACCTTTCCTTTAGGCAGCTTGCTTCCATACTTACTACGGCCACGGTGGCGATTGGCGACGCCGCTGGTATCCAGCGCCCCGCGGACAACGTGATAGCGTACACCGGGCAGGTCCTTGACGCGACCGCCGCGGATAAGAACTACTGAGTGTTCCTGTAGCTCGTGCCCTTCTCCGGGGATATAAGCAGTTACTTCCATATGGTTAGTCAGCCGCACCCTGGCTATCTTGCGTAATGCTGAATTGGGCTTCTTCGGGGTGGTCGTTTTCACCTGGACGCAAACCCCGCGTTTTTGTGGAGACCCTTTACCCTGCGTTACCCTGTTCTTCAGGGCATTATAAGTGAAGCGCAATGCTGGGGTGCTGGTCTTTTTGGTGACCTCCCTGCGCCCTTTGCGAACCAGTTGATTTATTGTTGGCATTTTTCCTTTCCTACCCCCACAATTTAAATGGATGAGCTACGGCTCATCCATCACGCAAAATAGCCATAGATTGAGCAAGAATTTCAATCTATGAGCTAATCAATCTCAGCACCGAAACTAAAAGCGTAGTTTATCACAAAAAGATATGAACTGTCAACAAATCTAGCGTGATACGGTCAAAGGTTAGCGTTATTATTCTATCATAAAAAACTGGTATTGACAATATTCCCAAGAATGACTATATTGGAATCCTGATTAATACGGCAGTCCGGGGACAGGGGGTGCTATGATGCAGGAGAAAGAGCGCAGTTATTTTAAAGGTCTATACCAGGCCGCGACAGCAGTTAATTCCTCTCTCTCCACCGAAGAAGTGCTGCGTGCTGTGGCGGAAAATGTAGCCAGTACCATGAGTGCCAAAGGCTGCTCGCTGATGCTGCTTACGCCGGATAGCAGATTTTTATTTCACACGGCATCCTATGGACTTAGTGACGGGTATGTCAGGAAGGGCCCATTATCAGCGGATAAAAGCATCAGCGAGGCGCTGGGAGGCAAGACCGTGGCGGTGCTGGACGCCGCTACCGATAAGCGTGTCCAGTACCGGGAGGAAGCCGCCAAAGAGGGAATTGCGTCTATACTTAGCATACCGATGATGCACCGGGAGAGGGTAATAGGCGTGATAAGGGTATATACTGCCGATCCGCATGAGTTCACTCAGGCCGAGGTTGACTTTGTCAGTGCGGTGGCCAATCTGGGTGCTATAGCCCTGGAAAACGCCAAGCTTTACGAATCTTTGCGAAGAGACTACGATGCGCTAAAACACTATTATTTCCCGTTTTTATAAAGATTAATAAGCGCTTTCGCTCTTGATATTGACAAAGGACTCTGCTTATGATAGATTTATCAGCAGTAAGGATTATAACCATGCTAACTGGTAGATACGGACAAACATTTTACGCATATTATTACTGGTTTACGGAGCTTGGCTCACGTGGGAGGGCTTTGTCATGAGATAGATTAAAAACCAAATAAGATAGAGTGAAAAGTTAAGACCCTCCCCGAAGAGGGTTTTTTTATTTTAGGTAACCGGATTTTAACCGTAATAATAGCGCAGTTGGCATGGTGGAGTTCGGTAAAGATACTTGAAGTCAGGAGGAGGCAAGATGATAATCATGAAATCAGAAGCAACCGATGAAGAAGTGGCCAATGTGGTCAAAGAAGTAAAGAAGTGCGGTCTGCGGGCTGATGTCTCCCGGGGGGAATTCCGTACGGTGATCGGGCTAGTGGGTGATGAGCGCAAAATACCCTTCTCCCATTTTGCGGTGCTACCCGGAGTAAAGGAAGCGTTGATGGTGGAAACGCCATACAAGTTGATTAGCCGGGAGTATAGCCAGCGCCTGGGTGAGCAGACCGAATTCCGGGAGATCAAGGTAGGCAATATCAGTATCGGTGGTGACGAGCCGGTTTATATCGCCGGCCCCTGTGCTGTAGAGAGCAAAAAGCAGATATTCAGAATTGCCGAAGGTATCAAAAAAGCTGGGGCTCAGGTTTTACGTGGTGGCGTTTTCAAGCCGAGGAGTTCCGTTCACTCCTTCCAGGGATTGGGAGCTAACGGCATGGAGGGAGCCGAGGAAGCTTTGAGCTGGCTGCGTGAAGCCGGTGACCGATTTGAACTGGCGGTGGTCACCGAGGTAAGGGGCGAAACACAGGTTGACCTGGTAGCCAGATATGTTGATATGATGCAAATAGGCACCAGAAATATGTATGACCAGGACCTCATCACCAGTGTCGCCAGAAAGAATAAACCGGTGTTGTACAAGCGGCATTTCGGAGCCGGCATTGAGGAATTCCTGTCCTTTGCCGAGTATATTGCCGCAGAAGGCAATAAGGACATCGTCCTGTGTGAGCGGGGGATACTGCCCCTGGGGAAAGGGCGAAATTACACCAGGTACACCTTTGACCTGGCGGCTATCCCGGCAATTCAGAAAGAAACTTATTTGCCCATTCTTGCCGATCCCAGCCATGCCACCGGCCGCCGTGACCTTATCTTCAGTATGAGCTGTGCCGCCATTGCCGCCGGAGCATACGGGCTGATGATCGAGACGCACTATGACCCGGCAGAATCACTCGTTGACGGCCAGCAGATGGTAACGCCTGACGAGCTTAAAGATATTATCGATGCCTGCGGGAAGGTGCACCGTCTGATTGCGTCAGCAAAGAAGTAAAGGTAAAATGGCAGCAGATGGAAAAAATTAAGGTAAACATTGGCAGCAACGGCTATGAGATCCGTGTCGGCGCAGGGCTGCTGCGTCAGGTCGGGTGCTGGTTAAAGGAGCAAGGGTTTTCCGGGAAGCTGGTCATTATTACCAACCCGGTGGTGAACAAGCTATATGGTGACGTCCTGAACCAGGCGCTGGCTGCTGAGGGTTTTACGGTCACCATCCTCCAGGTCCCGGATGGGGAAGACCAGAAATCACTGGAAACCGCGGGCCGGCTGTATCAGGAATTGACTGATGCCTACGCGGAGAGAAACACGCCGGTTTTAGCCCTGGGTGGTGGTGTCATCGGTGACCTGGCGGGGTTTGTTGCCGCCACCTATATGCGCGGGGTGCCGCTGGTGCAGGTACCCACTACCTTGCTGGCGCAGGTGGATAGCAGTATCGGCGGTAAGGTGGCGGTTGATCACGGTCATTTGAAGAATAAAATCGGGGTATTCTACCAGCCCAGCATGGTAGTTACCGATATTGCTACCTTGCAAACACTGCCGGACCGGGAGCTAGCCAGCGGGCTTGCCGAGGTTATCAAGAGTGCCGCCATTCGTGATAGGGTACTCTTCACCTTTCTGGAGGGAAACCTTGACCGGGTGAAGGCCCGTGACGGCGAGGCGCTTGAGCAGGTGGTGCTGCGAACGGCAAAGATTAAAGCCGGGGTAGTTGAGCAGGACGAGAGGGATTATGGTTTGAGACACATTTTGAACTATGGCCATACCATCGGGCATGCCGTGGAAACGGTTTCGGAATTCGGTGTGGAGCACGGCCGGGCGGTAGCCGTCGGTATGCTGGCTGCGGCCAGGATATCTCATGAAATGGGCATACTCGGTGAAGGGGAGGTAACCAGGTTAAAAAGCATGATCGGGCGGGCTGGCCTGCCTGTTGAAATTCCCGGGCTGGAGATAGATAGAGTGCTTGCGGCAATCAAGCACGATAAAAAAGTCCAGCAGAATAAGGCAAGATTTATCCTGTTGAAATCCATAGGTGATGCCTTTATCATCGATGAAGTGAGTCTTTCCCTGGTGGAGAGGGTGTTGCGCGGTGAATAGACCTAAAATTTGTGCCGTTATCGTGAATAATGACCTGAAAGCAATCGAGCAGGTAACACCGCTCGTTGATTTATTCGAAGTGCGTATCGACCTTGTCGGTACGGGCTGGCAGGAACTGGCCGGGCAGCTGGGCAGACCGTGGATAGCCTGCAACCGGCGGGTTGAGGAGGGGGGTGTCTGGCGGGGGAGCGAAGACGAGAGAGTAGAAGAGCTGCTTCGGGCGGTAACACTCGGGGCGGATATTGTTGATGTGGAACTGGAAACAAAGAAATTGGGCAGGACGGTAAAGCTGATTAAAACGAGGGCAAAGTGCCTGTTGTCCTGCCATAATTTAACCGAAACCCCTCCTTTGGATAAAATGAAGGAAATAATTAAACGGCAGATAGAGGCTGGTGCCGATATCTGTAAGCTGGTTACCACTGCTCGTAGCTTTGGCGACAACCTGGCTGTTTTACAATTGATCAAGGATTTTCCGCAAAAAAGCGTGGTTGCCTTCGCTGCGGGGGCGCTGGGTGCAGGCAGCCGGATTCTCTGCCCGCTGCTGGGCGGCGGTTTCACCTATGCTTCGATTGAAGAGGGTAAAGAATCAGCCCCCGGGCAGATAACAGCGCGGGATTTAAACATGATTTACGGGATGTTAAATGATGCCGGGTGATAGCGTCATATCCGGAAAAACCAGGGTCTGTGGAGTAATCGGCGACCCTGTTGAGCATACCATGTCGCCGGTGATGCACAATGCCGCCTTTAGAGAACTGGGGCTGGACTATGTCTATCTCCCGTTTCGGGTGAGGAAAGAAGAATTGGACAAGGCTGTTGAGGGAATGAAAGCCCTGAATATGCGCGGATTAAATGTGACCATACCCCATAAAGTGGCGGTGATGCCGTTGCTGGATGAACTTGACCCGCTGGCAAAAAAGATAGGCGCGGTTAACACCATAGTCAATGATGGCGGCCGGCTGCGAGGTTACAATACTGACGCTGATGGCTTTCTCCAGGCGCTGCTGGAGAGGGAAATTGAGCCGAAGGGAAAGAGCGTGGTTATTCTGGGTGCTGGCGGGGCGGCAAGGGCAATCTCCTTCATTCTGGCGGAAAGGGGCGCCCGTCTAGCCATTCTTAATCGGAAACAGGAGCTTGATTGGGCGGTGGAGCTGGCACAGCGGATTTCCGCCGAATTTAAAGAGGGGGTTGATGCCCTGGAGCTCAATGAAGAGAACATGGCCGGCGTTCTGGGGGAGGCTGATATTCTGGTCAATGCTACCAGTGTGGGCATGAGCCCGGATAGTGACCGGACACCGGTTCCCGCCAAGCTGCTCCGTCCCGGTCTGGTGGTTTTTGACATTGTCTATAACTCCGTCCGGACCAGACTGCTGCAAGAAGCCGGGCAGGTCGGTGCTCGAACCATCGGCGGGCTAGAGATGCTGGTCTGGCAGGGGGCGCTGGCTTTCCGGAAATGGACAGGCAGGGAAGCCCCGCGGGAAATGATGCAACAAAAAGCAATTGAGGCTTTGGGGAATGAAAACTAGTATTGCCCTGATTGGCTTTATGGGGGTGGGCAAGACGGTGGTGGGGAAGGCTCTGGCGGCAAAGCTGAATAAAGAATTTATTGAACTTGATGCTTTGATTGAGCTCAAAGCAGGGAAAACCATCCCCGAGATATTTCAGCAGGACGGCGAAATACGCTTTCGTGAACTTGAAATCGAGGCGGCCAGGGAAGCCGCCGGGAGAAAAAAAGTGGTTATTGCCTGTGGTGGCGGTCTGGTGCTCAATAAAATAAACGTGGATAGATTGGGGCAAGAATGCATCATGGTTTATCTGACGGCATCACCGGCGGTGATTTTAAAACGCACCTCGGCTGACCGGGATAACAGGCCGCTCTTGAATACTGCTGACAGAGAGCGACGTATCCGTGAGTTGCTGCAATTCCGTCAGCCGTTTTATCAGCGGGCCGCCGATATCACTATAAACACGTCAAAGCTGAAGGTTGGCCCGGTGGTCAACCGGATAATAGACCGGATTAAAGAGAATGAGAGTTTCTCTGGCTAACAGCAGAATAGAGGGAGAAGTAACTGCCCCCCCG
>CAYOKF010000087.1:0-6739 GCA_964404475.1 uncultured Dehalococcoidaceae bacterium
AACTATAACATACGAGGCATAACTAGGCAATTGAGTTTTAAACGTACCCTCAAGTTTGACTTCACTACCTGCCTTAGATATAATAACCGCGATTTATCGGAATCTGTAAAATTTTATTTGGAGGCATAAGTTTGGAAGCAAAGATTGTCTATTTTGAGAAAGAAGGCCCCGCCAATACCGAGGAAACCCTGCGTATCGCCAAACAGCGGGCTGATGAACTCGGCATCAAAACTTTAGTGGTTGCCTCGAACAGTGGCGATACCGCCGTCAAGGCAGTAGAAATCTGCCATGGCTTAAAGCTGGTCATCGTCACCCATGTCTACGGCTTCCGCGAACCGAATACCCTAGAGTTCACTGAAGAAAACCGAAAAATAATCGAGAGCAGCGGGGGTGTTATCCTCACCACCGGTCATACCCTGATGGGTACTGCCCGGGCATTACGCGATAAATACAACATGGCCGGCGCCCAGGATATAATCTCCGACGTCCTGCGCTGTTTTGGCAACGGGACCAAGGTCGCCTGTGAAATAGCCGTCATGGCTGCTGACAGCGGGCTGGTAAGGACCGATGAGGACGTTATCGCTATCGGCGGTAGCCACGGCGGAGCGGATGCTGCCCTGTTACTAACACCGGTCAATGCGCACCACTTTTTCGACCTTAAAATTAAGGAGATTCTCTGCAAGCCCCATTTTTAAAACGGTATTTCTGGTAAAACGGAGAGGCAGCGCTTGATATGCTGCCTCTCCCTATTTAAGCCGGCCTGTGATTTACTTAAGATGCCCCTATTCTTCCTCGGCGCCCCAGTTTTGCATCATTTCCTTTACGCGCTGCGCCAGTTTGGGATTGGAACGCAGGCGCTCAATAAAGATAGGGCAGCCTTCCGCAAGAGAATTCTGCGCCGCGGTAGCCATACTGGACAGCAGGTTCTGCCAGCCAAGGTCAGCCTGCGAAGCATCAATGCCCATCCCCGGCGCTGAAGACTCCAGCTGACGGCGGATATCCTCAGCGGTGAACCTCATTGGCGTGATACAGGATTTATACCACGGGCATTCTTTGCACTGGACTATCCCGTAAGCTTCATTAAGAACATCTCCCATTACTACACCCCTTTTACTCCTCAGCAAGTATCGAATTTAATAATCGCCAGTCTATTTCTTCCTTACTGGCAAAGGCACCCACACCTATATCTTTTATTATACCATTTTTATCAATAAAGAAGGTGGCAGGAATACCCCGTATATTATATTTCCGGCCTACAGCCTGGTCAGTATCCAGCAAAACGGGGAAGGATAAAGCATATTCCTCCATGTATTCATCAACCCGCCCGGAGCCTTCCCCCAGGTTAACCGCCAGTATCACCAGTCCTTTGTCAGCCCACTCTTCATCTTCAAACACTTCCTGAAAGAACGACATCTCACTCCGGCAGGGGCCGCACCAGCTTGCCCAGAAATTAAGCAGCACCGGCTTCCCCCGCAGACCACTGAGGGACACTTCCCGCCCATCAAGACTTCCCAGCTGGAAATCAGGCGCCGGGCCACCTAACTGCACCGGTTCTGGTTGTGCTTCGTTACCATCGCAACCACACAGCACCACTCCCAAAAGCACCACCGCAACTAACAACACCAATCTCAGTAATCTAAACATAATTACCTCCTGATTAGCGGCTACGCCGTAAATGAGGAAAACCAGCCCAGTTTGTTGGTCAGGACAAGTATGCCGACAGCAATGAGCAGCAGACCGCTGATAATATATATCCAGCTGGAATAACGATAAATTTTTCTCAGTAACGGACCAAGTGAATCAAAGGCAGCTCCAATAATCAGGAAAGGGAGCCCCAGACCCAGAGAATAAATGGCCAGCAGATAAGCCCCCTGTATAGCACTAGCCCTCACCGAAGCCAGTGCCAGGATACCCCCCAGCACCGGGGCTACACAGGGTGTCCAGCCCAGAGAAAAGACAGCGCCGATAAAGAAAGAACGCAGGTAACCGGCTGTAGTACCCAGTGAAGGAGCCAGGCGCTTTTCATAGTTTAACCAGGGTATTTTGAGTGCCGCCAGCATAAACAGCCCCAGTGCTATCAGCAGCCCGCCAGCTATCTGGTTAAGCAAGGCTGAATTCAGGTTAATAGCGTAGCCGGTAAGACCGGCGATAGCCCCCAGCATAACGAAAATCACGGAGAAGCCAATAATAAAGATGAGGGAATGCAGGAATAACGGAATACGGATTTTACTGCCGGTACTGTCATATATTTCCGGGCCATAGAGACTGGCCAGATATACCGGCACCAGAGGCAGTACACAGGGCGAGAGAAAGGATAACAACCCACCGCTGAAGGCAACTATCAGGGAAATATTCTCAGTCATTCTAAATCTATATTATAACGTATGCGGGTGCAGTTTCCACTTCTGTAATGCATTCTAGTTTTCCTCCTGTTCTTCAAGTATAATAACCATGTATAAGCTGGCGAAAGCGGGTAAAGAAAAATGAAAGTTATCGGTCTGACTGGTGGCATCGGTAGCGGTAAAAGCACGGTGGCGCGGTTCCTGGCCGAACTGGGTGCCGTCATTCTGGATGCCGATAAAGTGGGGCACGAGGCATTAAAGCCCGGCAGTGCGGTCTGTCAGCAGGTTGTGAATGCCTTTGGTAAGCAGATTGTTACCGCCAGCGGCGATATTGACCGCGCCAAACTGGGCAAAATAGTCTTCAGCGATGCCGGTGCGCTGGCGCGGTTGAACCGGATAATGCACCCGCCCATGTCCGGCATGGTTAAGGAACAGCTTGATAAATACCAGCAGGAGGGAGTGAGGGTAGTTGTGCTGGAAGCACCCCTGCTGCTGGAAGCAAGCTGGCAATCAATGGTTGATGAGGTCTGGGTTACCGTAGCTTCGGAGGACACCGTAATGGAACGGATCAAGGAACGTAGCGGGCTCCCGGAAGCAGAAATCAGGGCGCGTCTCCGCTCCCAGCTAAGCACGGAAGAACGAGTCCAATACGCCGATATCGTAATCGATACCGAGTGTAGCCTCGACGAGTTAAAGGCAACCGTCAGGGAACTGTGGGCGGGACGATATTAATGTGAAAGAAAATCTTCTGATTCTGAATTAAATGCGTTAGCAAACGAGATTAAGAAAATCATAGATAATTCATAACGATTTTCAATATTGACAGTATTAAGTACGCATTTTATTTGGTTCTGTTCTGTTTTACTTGTTGCGACACCTTAACCTCACCCCGTCTTTAACCTCACCCCGTCTTTAACCTCACCCCCTTAATTCCCCTCTCCAAACAGAGTATTGGAAAAGTCTCTGATATTTTGTTTGGAGAGGGGAATTCTTTAAAAGAGGGGCTTCACCCCTCTTAAACGCCCTTTTCTACTTTGAGAGGGATCAGTGGTGAGGTAAAATCAGCAACCAAAGGCAAAACAGAACCCTTGACTTCGGAAAGTTGACTTGGCACGTCAAAGCTGGTAGAATGTGTTATCTGGAGGCTCAAAATTTACGCTATAGTTGAAACCTGCGGCAAGCAGTATAAAGTAACCCCGGGGCAAGTCATTGATGTTGACCGCCTCGATGCGGCTGAGGGCAGCAGCGTTGAGATGGAGCGGGTGTTGCTTATCGCCGACGGCGACAATATAATCACCGGCAAGCCGCTCATTGACGGGGCGAAAGTACTGGCTACATCACAGGGAGAAGGCAGAGGCGAGAAGATTGTTGTTTTTAAGTACAAGCCCAAGACACGTTACCGGAAGAAAACGGGACACCGCCAGCATTATACCCGTCTCTCGATTGATAAGGTAGTTATCCCCGGGGCAGCCGGGGAGAAGCCAAAGAGGACAAGACGCAAGAAAACAGAGGTAACCACCGATGGCACATAAAAAGGGAGGCGGCAGCAGCCGCAACGGCCGGGATAGCCAATCCAAGCGTCTCGGAGTGAAGAGATACGCCGGACAGATAGTCAATGCCGGCACTATCCTGGTTCGCCAGCGGGGTACCCGCATTCATCCCGGAAATAATGTGGGGGTAGGTAAGGATTATACCCTTTTCGCCCTCATTAACGGCGTGGTTAAATTTGAGCCTTTCAGCAAAAACCGGAGGAAGGTCAGCATCTACGCTGGTTAACAGCCATGAAGGACAAGATTCATCCCACATACTATAATGATGCTCAGGTAATCTGCTCCTGCGGGAATACCTTTACCACCGGCTCTACCAGGAAGCAACTGAAAGTAGAGTTATGTAGCAAGTGCCATCCGTTTTTCACCGGCCAGCGCCGCGTACTGGATACCACCGGACGGGTAGAACGGTTTAAGAGACGCTACAATATACAGGATTAAACAAATTTCATCTAAGAAAGAGAGGAGCGGAGAATTTGGGCCGCTCCTTTTTGTTTGTTGAGCTATTGAGCATGGAAAAGAAATTTAACTACGGCGGACAGGCGGTTATCGAGGGAGTGATGATGCGGGGGCGAAAGGCGGCGGTTACCGCGGTGCGCCGTCCCGGCGGGGAACTTGCCATGGACATTCAGCCGTTGGCCGCTATCTATAACGGCTGGATGCGAAGAACACCCCTGCTGCGAGGAGTCATCGTCCTGATTGAGGCGCTGGTGCTGGGTATCAGGAGCTTGATATACTCGGCGAATATATCACTGGAAGAAGAGGAGGAACAACTTACCCAGAAATCGGTCTGGGCCATGCTTGCCGCCGCTCTGGTTCTGGCGGTCGGCCTTTTCTTTATTGCCCCTCTCTTCCTCACCAAGCTGGCCAACCCGTTTATCGCCAACTCCTTGATATTTCACATCGTCGAGGGGATTATCCGGCTGGCTTTCTTTGTCGCTTACCTCTGGTTGATTTCACGCCTGGCTGATATCAAACGAGTCTTCACCTATCACGGCGCCGAGCACAAGACGGTAAACGCCTATGAAGCTGGTGTTTCCCTGGAAGTGGAAGCCATCAAGAACCATAGCACGGCACACGTGCGCTGCGGCACCAGCTTCCTGTTTATCGTGCTGATTATCGCTATTGTTGTCTTTGCCCTGATCGGACGGCAGGAACTCTGGATAATGGTAGTGACCCGCATTCTGCTCATTCCGGTCATTGCCGGAGTCAGCTACGAAGTCACCTACTTCGGTGCCCGGCACAGTCAAAACAAACTGGTCAGAGCGATACTTTCCCCGGGATTGTTGCTACAATCTCTGACCACTGGCGAACCCGATGACAGCCAGCTTGAGGTGAGCATTTCCGCATTAAAGAAGGCGATAGAAATCGACGAGGCAGAAGAAGCGGTTCAGGCTTCCTCCTGACTGCGTGACTTATCCATCTGTTGAAAGAAACAGGTCCGGTTACCGGTGTGACATACCGGGCCCATCGGCTTACCGATAACCAGAATGGTATCACTATCACAATCTTTCCAGACTGATTGCACTTCAATGCGGTTGCCGGAGGTTGCTCCCTTGTGCCATAGCTCCTGCCTGCTCCTGCTGTAAAACCAGGCTTCGCCTGTTTCCAGAGTGAGGCTCAGCGCTTCCTCATTCATATAGGCTACCATAAGCACCGCGCCGTCATCAGCGTCCTGGACTACTGCCGGGACAAGGCCCCGCTCATTAAATTTAATATCATCTATCAATCTCAATTCTCCCCTGACTAATGACTTTCTGACTTACTCTTGATTAATTGCCGCTATTGCCTGCTTTAGATTTATATCTCCGGTATAAAGCGCCTTGCCGATGATAGCACCCTCAACACCAATCTTTTCCAATATTTTGAGATGGTTCAACGAAGCAATGCCGCCCGCCGCGATTACCGGAACTCTGACCGCGTCAACCATCTCGCCAATCGAGCCGAAATTAGGTTCGGTCAGGGTTCCATCACGGTTGATATCGGTGAAGATAAAACGCCCTGCCCCAATTCCCGCCATGGATTGGGCAAACTTTACCGTCTCCATCCCGGTGTCCTGAAGCCAGCCGTGAGTGGCTACATGCTTCTGTCTTGCATCAATGGCAACAATGACAGATTCCCGGTACTTCCGGCACGCCTCTTCAACCAGCTCAGGGCTTTCTACTGCCACCGTGCCCAGTATGACCCGCTCGATACCCGCCTGAAGCACTTTCTTTATCGTTTCCAGGTGACGGATACCCCCGCCCAGCTGGGTGGGAACCAGCACCGCTTTAGCTATCTCCCGGATTATCTCCAGGTTTCGTATTTCCCCCACCGCCGCCCCGTCAAGGTCAACAATATGTAAACGGGATGCGCCCATTGACTGCCATTTCAGCGCCACGTCTAACGGGTCATCAGAAAAGACCGTTTCCATATTATAGTCGCCCTGATAAAGGCGGACACAACGGCCATCCTTAATATCTACCGCCGGTATTATCTCTATTTTATCAACTCCTCTTTTTGTTTGGCAGATGAGCCTATTATACACCCCTGGTCACGGGTAAGACAACGGAGAGGGGGTTTCTGGGGGTTGTTTTAATATTGACCTAGAACAACAGTTCTCTTATGATTAACTAAAGTATAAGGGGTGGTAAGGCTAACAGAGGTAGAAGATTAAAATAAATTAGCCCGCCTATATTGCCATAATCGGGCTCTCGTGATATTATCAGGTCAAATGAATATCAGGTTAAACCATAATGTTTTTAAAGTTACTCCCAATAGCTTTAAATCAATTCCCTTATATGTTATAGCATGCTTGTAAAGGGGGGAAAACAAAATGAATCAGACGTTACGAGATAATCCTACTTTTCT
>CAYOKF010000088.1:0-6607 GCA_964404475.1 uncultured Dehalococcoidaceae bacterium
AGTACGTAGCCTATAATGAACAGGGGGAAATAGTCAAAGGCAAGCTATCAGCGTCCGGAGAGGAAGCCGCCGCCGAGCTAGTAAGCTATGCCGGCTACCGGCTGATCAACCTTAAGCCGTTTGTTCCCTTTTTCAGCCTTGACCGGCTGTCATCGCAATTCTTCCGGGTAAAACCGGCTGAGATAATCCTCCTTTACCGCCAGCTAGCTTTGCTACTGGAATCAGGCATTAATATTATTACCTCTTTAGAGCTGTTACGGGCCCAGTTAACCAATCGTGCTTTGAAGAAAGTCATGGAGGAAGTGGTTGCTGACCTCCGCTCGGGCAACCAGCTATCAACGGCACTGGCCAAACACCCGAGTGTTTTCCCTACCCTTTACTGCCGCTCTTTAAGCGTCGGTGAGCAGACGGGCAGTCTGGAGACAATGCTGCGGCAGGTAGCCGATTATATTGAGAAAGAAATTAATGCCAACAAAAGCATTAAAAATGCTCTTATGTATCCCGTCATCGCGGCCATTGTCACCGTTATCGTGGTAAGTGTACTGGTCATGTTTGTATTACCCGCCTTCAGCAGTTTTTATGACCAGCTCGGCGCTGAGCTGCCCGCGCTGACCCGTATTGTTATTGACAGCGCTGCCATGTTACGCAGTAACGTGCTTTACATCATGATAGCCCTGTTCATCGTCATAGGGACAGCCCTCACTTATATCAAGACACCGGAAGGGAAATACAAATGGCACAAGCTGCTCATCAGCATGCCCCTGCTGGGGCGGGTGAACCTTCTTAATGAGCTTTCCCGCTACTGCCGGAACATTGCCCTGCTCTTCCGCGCCGGTCTGCCCCTCACGGAAATCATGCCCCTGGTTATCCAGGGCAGCAGTAATAAAGTACTGGCTACGGCCCTCACCGAGGTGCAACAGAACATGCTTAGAGGTGAAGGCTTATCCCAGCCAATGTCAAAGAACGCGCTGTTTCTGCCGATGATGGTACAGATGATCAAGGTTGGTGAGGAAATCGGTAATCTGGACACTTCTTTAATTGCGGTAGCCGAAAGTTACGAAACTGAAGCCGCTGACAAGACCCGTTCCCTTATCGGGCTGATACAACCGGCGATGACGTTAATTATCGCCTCAGTGGTGGGTTTAATTGCCCTGTCACTGGTTACGGCCATGTATTCCATGTACGGGCAGGCATTCTAGCCAGGAGCAGAAGCAAAAATGAAGATAAGCAGAACAAGCTGGTTAATTCTCGTTGCTGGTGTCTTTGTTGTCGCCCTTGCCAGCCTGGGTATCGCCCACGCCCAGCAAATCGAGGAGCAGGGCCAGCTGGATGAAGAGCTTACCGTGGCCGAAAAAAGGCTGACTAATCTGGAGCTCAAAGGTCTTTCTTCCCAAAAGATGGAAATGGAGAAGCAGCTGGAGCAGACTGTTTCAGAACTGGAAACTATTCAGGATAACATAAACTACCCGATCGAAAGCATTCAGGAAACTGACATCTTATTTGATATTGCTGAGGCTTGCGACGTAACAGTTACCGACATGACTTCCTCGGCGTTGGGCGGTGAACAACTGGCCAGTATTGATTGCTCGGTGATAACACTCACGGCAAAGGTCGAGGGAGACGTGGCTGACTTGATTGATTTCGTCATCAAGCTAAATAACGATTTTACCACCGGCATGATAAAGTCAGCCGATATCATTATCCCGGAAGATTCTGATGAGGCAGAGGAAAGCCCATCAGCTTATATCCGTATGGTCGTCTATTCTTATGAATAAGAGGAAAAACGGTGGCGAAGAAAATTGTTGCTTTATATATTGATGACACCAGCCTCCGCCTGATGGTAAGCCGTGGCAAGCGGATAAACAAATTAGCTGAAGCGCAGTTACAGCTAGGTGATACCGAGGTCAAGGCGGATATCAAAGAAAACGAGCTCACCACCAAGGTTAGACACCTCCTGAAAAGTAATAAGGTAAGGTCAAAGAAAGTCATCCTGGGCATAAGCGGACGCAACTGCCTGACCCGGCCAATTACCCTCCCTCAGTTACCTAAAACTATGCTGGACGAGGCAGTAACCAGAGAAGCGAAAAGGGTCTTGCCAGTGCCTACCGAGCAATTGTATCTTTCCTGGCAGATTATTCCGGCACCTGGGGAAAAAACGCAGGTATTTCTGACGGCGACACCCCGCCATATTGCCGACCACCTGCTCGGGATACTGCGGCAGATGGGGCTAAAGCCATACCTGATGGACATCAAACCGCTGGCGCTGGCAAGGGTGGTCAAGGAATCTACGGCTATCATCGTCGATGTCCAGCCGAATGAGTTCGATATCGTCATTATGTCTAACGGCATTCCCCAGCCAGTCCGCACCATACCCTTCCCCAACGAAGCACAGTCCCAGCGTGACCGGCTGTCGATGGTGAGAGAAGACCTCAAGCGAACCATCGAATTCTATAACGCGAATAACCCGGAAACCCCGCTCGGTCCGGACACATCCATTTATGTCGCCGGAGAACTGGCGGAGAAACCAAAGCTGGGCAAGTCTCTTTCTGAGGAACTGGGATACCCTGTTTTACCGCTGTCATCACCACTTAAAAATCCCAAGAATTTCGATTTGAACCATTACCTGGTTAATGTTGGACTCACCCTCAAAGAACTGGAGAAAGAAGCCGGGCCGTTAATTGCCAATCTCAACACTCTACCCGTTCCTTACCGCACCAAACCCATCTCGGTGACCCGGGTTCTGGCTGTGCCCAGCGCTGCTGCCGTTCTCATTCTAATCGTGGGGGGCGTGCTGGTTATCCAGACGACCTCGTCAAACATTGCCGCAACGCAGGACCAGCTCACTAACACCACCCACATCCTGGAACAGAAACAAGCCATGAAGAAAGAGCTAAATGCAGAAATTGCTGAAATAGAGAATAAAATCGCAACGGCAGAAACAAAACATGGCACTATTAGCGAGGCACTAAATATTCTTGATGACACTGGCGATGTCACTAACGGTGACCTCTTGGTAACTACCGCTAGCCTGTTAAGCAGCATCAATCTGACCAGCGTCACTCATTCTACTGCCCAGCTAACTATCAGCGGTAAAGCGCCCAACGAGGACGACATACTGGCTTACGCCCGCGCCCTGGATAATAGCGGCCGCTTCACCGAGATCACCGTTGCCAGCATCAGGCGGGTTGACACCGGAGACGCCGATGCTGGAGATAGCGAAAGCGGAGGAGAAGTTGAGGGCGAAGGCGAGGAAGACGCCGGTGAAGAGGGCGAGGGGGAAGGCGAGGAAGACGCCGGTGAAGAGGGTGAGGGCGAAGGTGAGGAAGACGCCGGTGAAGAGGGCGAGGGCGAAGGTGAGGAAGACGCCGGTGAAGAGGGCGAGGGGGAAGGCGAGGAAGACGCCGGTGGCAGTTCTGAAAATACATACATGCAATTCGTCCTGGTTCTTAAAACTGGAGGAGCAGACTAATGGACATCTTTTCCTTACTCCAACTGGCCAAAGCTAGGGGCGCTTCTGATTTACACCTGGTATTCGATAGTCCCCCCTTGCTCCGCATCAATGGAATACTTGAACCCGTGGCTGATATGAAAGCACTGACACCCCAGGACACCGAGCAGGCATTTGATCAGCTAACTTCCGAGGGACAGAGGGCAGACTTTCAGCGATACCTGGAGCTGGACTTCGGCTATAATGTTACCGATGTCGGCCGGATTCGTTGCAATGCCGCCAAGCAGCGGGGAACAGTCAGCCTGGTTATCCGTCTGCTGCCGGCAATCATCCCCAGCATTGAAGACCTGGGACTACCTGAAGTCTGCCGGGATCTGGTTATAAAACGCCGTGGCCTGGTTGTGGTCAGCGGGCCTACCGGCAGCGGTAAATCCACCACGCTGGCCGCCATGATTAATTACCTGAACCATACGGAAAGCCGCCGCCTGGTAACCATTGAAGACCCCGTGGAATACGTTTACCCCAATCTGAGTTGTCTCATTACACAGCGGGAACTCGGTGGTGACACCCTTTCTTTTGCCCAGGCACTGAAGCACGTGTTAAGACAGGACCCGGATGTGATCCTGGTTGGCGAGATGAGAGACCTGGAAACAGCGTCAGCGGCGCTCACTGTGGCGGAAACCGGGCATCTGGTGCTCACCACCGGCCACGCCCCGAGTGCCTCGCAGGCTATCGAGAGAATAGTTGACCTCTTCCCCCCCCATGAGCGGCACATGGCCCAATCACAGCTAGCTTCATTGCTTGTCGGCGTGCTGTCCCAGGTGCTGGTTCCCAGAGTTGATGGCTCAGGAAGGGTACCGGCCGTCGAGGTTATGCTGGCCAACTCAGCGGTAAGAAACCTCATCCGGGACGGCAAGGTCTATCAGCTGCCCAATACGATCCGCATGAATACCCAGCTGGGAATGATGCTGATGGACCAGGCGCTGGTCAATCTACACAAGGATGATCTCATCAGCAAGGAAAACGTGCTTTCTTTCTGCAATGACCGGGATGAAGTAAACAAACTTATCGGCTATACCGGTGATCTCCCTGAGCAATTTATCACAGATGTAGCCTCCAATATGTAATCTTCCCGGCTTATCCCCGGAAGCGGTTATTAACAGCAGCCCGGAACTACTCTTTGCTAACAAAAAAGCCTGCCGGTTTTGCCGGCAGGCTCGCTGCTTTTTGCTAACCTGGCTATATCTTATGGCTTACGGGGTAGTCTGGCCAACTGTTCCATCGGCGGTAAAACTATATGTGCAGTCGCTCCTGACACTGGTGTCGTCCAAGCCGGTAAGGTAATCGCTGAGAATTATGGTACCACTGGCATCAGTCGCTTCTACAGTACTCATGTCAGTTACATTGCCGGACGGAGTACCAGTATTAGTTAAATTGCCGCTGGTGCTGTCCGCCAGCATCGCCATTACTGCTGTCTGGATGTTATGCAGCTCCGTCTCATAGGACTCCGTCTTACCCTTGCCGATAAATTTACCGACATTGGGCACGGCCACCGCCGCCAGCACGCCCAGGATAGCCACCACCACCAGGAGTTCCACCAGGGTAAACCCCTTTTCGCCATAGCGAAACTTCTTAAAGAACCTTTTCACAGTATACCTCCCTTTTTCTTATCTTTTATTTATTTGCGTATACAGCCTATTATCAAGGTTAGCATAATCTGAACCGATTTCAATGAGTTATTGGTCATGCTTTAACATAGTAATAAAGTCCTGCATTTACGCTTATCCCGTAAATTACGGGGCAGCCCGGCAGTAAACACCAGGTTATTACGCTTGACTAGCCCGGGCAAAGCAGGCAAAATAGAACGAAATGGAAATACTCCTGATTACTATTTTTACCCTGCTTGGTCTGGCTATCGGCAGCTTCCTCAATGTCTGCATTGACCGCTTGCCGAGAAAAAAATCTCTGGCCTTTCCGCCATCGCATTGCGATACCTGCCAGCACCCCCTGTCCATAAAAGACCTGGCGCCCGTATTCAGCTATCTATGGCTGAGAGGCCGCTGCCGCTACTGCGCAACACGGATACCCCTTCGCTCGCTGCTGGTGGAGATTATCAGCGGCTGCCTCCTTCCCTTTAGCTACTGGTACCACGGTTTGAGTGCCGAATTTGCCGTTACCGCCGTTTACAGCTACATATTCGTGGTTATCATGTTTATCGACTGGGAACACCAGCTGATACTGAATAAAATAACCTACCCCGCCGCCCTTGCCGCCCTGATTATCAGCTTCTTCCACCAGCCTATCGGGATTGTTGAAATTTCACTGCCCTGGCCCGTAGTCGCTGATGGCATCAGCGGTATTATTAACAGCCTTATTGGTGGCATGGCCGGTTTCATACTTTTCTTAATACCAATCCTCATCTATCCCAGGGGAATGGGGTGGGGGGATGTTAAGCTGGCCGGATTGATTGGCCTGGCTCTGGGGTTCCCGCTGGCAATTATCGCCCTGTTCATCGGGATATTCATCGGCGGGCTGGTGGCTATTATTCTCCTCCTCTCGAAAAGAAAGGGGCGTAAAGACGCCATCCCGTACGGCACCTTTCTGGCAATTGGCCCGATAGTTACCCTCTTCGGCGGCAGCGCTATCCTTAACTGGTACCTCGGCCTGCTCTAGTTTTCCGCAGTGCCTTTCGCCAAATGTCAAAAATATACCCGAAAACCGTTGACACTAGCCACGCCGGGCATTACAATATTCCTAGTACATACGTAGCGCAAGAGGTTAGCGGATGATGGTTGGTCAGCGGCGCTCCAACATTGAAATAATTGCCGACATGTTAAAGGTTGGGGAAAGCGGGGCGGGTAAGACCAAAATTATGTATAATGCCAACCTGAGCTATAGTCAGATACAGAAATACCTGAGCTTTCTGACGAGTCAGGGTTTCATTGACAAGGTACAGGTGGGCAACACGGCCGTAACCTACCAGGTTACGGAGAATGGTCATAAGCTGCTGGAGATAATCAATAGCCTTCAGGAAATGCTGGAACCGGAGGAAAAAGCGCTGACCAGCAGCTCCTGAAGTCAAAGTTACGTCATAGCCTGAAGGCCTGATTACCCTCAAGCTATTCTCCCGGCAGATTTTGCCATCCCCGGAAATAGTCC
>CAYOKF010000089.1:0-6592 GCA_964404475.1 uncultured Dehalococcoidaceae bacterium
TGGCATATTCCAGTTTCAGCCCCGGTACTTGTTTAATCTCAAGCACCTCTTTGCCGTTTTCCATTCGCTGGAAGGTTAACATGTCATCCCGTGCCGGGTCTCGCTCTGGATAATCCAACCTGACAAAGAAACCGCGAGTTTCCTTCCTGGACAGGCATGCGTTCAGGTGCGCCTCAGCCAGGTTTAGTACATTGCGGGCCTCCAGGGCTCTCATCAGCTCATGAGGATTTCCGGCTTTCATCTTGGGTAAGAATTCTCTTCTTAGTGAGCCTATTCGGCGCAGACCTTCCCTGAGCTTGCCCTCAGACTTGAAAATGCTGACGTAATGCTCACATATATACCGTACGGAGCATTCCACTTCCAGCGGTTCGGCACCTTTCTTCACCTTCAGAGGCGCCAGGGCCAGCTTCTTCTGGTTTTCTACCTGGGCTTCATCGATGACCGGCTCCGCAGTCTTGCTAATGATATCCGGTAAATAGTCCGCAGTAAGAAAGCCGCTGACGGCGGCATTAGCGCAATCATGCAGGGGTGCGGCGCAATCGCCAATGCCGTAGAGGCCGTCCATAGTAGAGCGGTGATTCTCATCAATGAAGATACCGGTGGCGGCCATGAAGGTAAGGGGTTTCAGTGCGCAGAGTTCGTAATGGTGTGTTCTGGGATTAGCGCCCCTCTCCTCGGCAAACTTGAAATCCACCATTTTTTCATCGACAAAGGCTATTTCCATTCTTTTATGGTAATCATCAGGTAAATGCGCTAAATTTCTGTAAAGCGGCGTCAGGCCTTTTCGTTCCAGCTCGGCGTACTTCTCAGTATTGGTAGTCGCAATCTCTTCACCTGTCCAGGTCATGTCATTAGATGGAAGGCCGTCATTATGCACCAGATTGCCACCGGAAATCAAGAGGTCATCACGCAGTCGGTAGCCATGACCGTTACAGTCCATGTTAACTATCTCTGCTCCCGCCCGATAGGCCAGCGCATAGCCGTCTCCGGAGAGAGTAGCCGGGCAACCGTCATACCTGAGATTATAGTTCCAGGGCATGATGCCCTCATTTTCATAACAGCGTTGAAACATACCGGTTGCCATTACCACGGCCTTCGCCTTGATAACGATAAAAGCCCCGGTGCGGACGTTCAAAGCGGTCGCGCCGACAACCGTACCTTCAGTGGTGAGCAGGTCAATAACCATCGTGCGCTCAAGAACATTTACCCCCCGCTTTTTAATTGCTTTGGAAAGAATTGGCTTTATGTCCTGCCAGTGAACCCGGAGCCAGTACCTGGCTCCTCGCGGGTGGTCTGCTCTGGGGAACCAGTAGTAATCACCGTCATGCCATTTTACCGGCACCCCCAGTTTTTCCAGTTCTTCCATTGACCATAGCTTGTGCTTGAAGTGCTGGAAAAGGACGTTGGAGTTAGCAAACCTGCCACCGCCATTAATGTCGTTTTGAGAAGCCTCGACTTGCTGTATAAGTTCCTTCCAGGTAATGCCATCATTGGGGAAGGGGCCGTAGTGGTCAATACCCTGTCCGGCGTTGCCGCTCCGTTCAGTATGCCCCTTCTCCGTCAGTGTTACTTTAAGGCCATTCTCGGCAGCCCTGGCGGCAGCGCAGCAGCCGGCAACACCACCGCCGACTACCAGTACATCAGTATCAATGACCTGTTCCGAAATTTGCTCTAAACCCATTGTCATACTCCTCATCACATTGCTTTTTTGTGTTTACATCCGCTGTACTATACATGGGTATGTAAATCACCAAATTTTGCCCGTATCTCTTCCTGGCGTTTCTTCACCACGGCATCTTCAAATTCTGTATCCCGGTACCGTATAGTTCTGGCGTACTCAGGGAAGACCTCCTTTGATGCCTCAGCGTAACTGATATCCTTTTCCTCAGCTCGCTGCTTGATGAGCTTCCACAGGGGAAACTCAAACTTCTCTTCGTAGTGCCCGTCTTCATCTCGTATTGCCATTATCAACCTCCGTAATATATTTATTAGGTCTGGCTAGCGTGGCATCATGATAGCACAAATTAAATTCTTCAACAAAAGAATTTAATTTAACGGCTTTAAGATTTTATTAACGCCCCGGGGGTTAAAGATTCCCATGGCATGACTCTTTTAGATAAGCAGGTGATTTTGGCGAGGGGATCTTGCGGCGTAGCCAGGAGCGGCCTCCCCATATTCATCATAGAGGGTGCTTGCCTTCAGGATGGCAACCAGGTGTAAGCCAACCTTGCTGATGGGGGGTAAACCCTGTTAACCAGTTATGCTTTAAGGGTATTATTAAAGCGGCTGGCCGGTTATATTGACTGGCCTTTATTCCGAGTAAAAGGATATCGCCACTACCGGGCCACAGGCAGCTGCCATCACCGGGGTGTACGGGGTTAAGTGGAGCTCCGCGCAGTTTATCCCGGAAGTTACCAGGTCCCTGAGTTCCTCGCCGGCGGCGATACCGTCAGTGTAATGAACCATAAGATGCACCGGCTTCCCGGTATCAACGTAGTCCTTCATCATTTCCGCCATTTTCTCCTTGGCTTTGCGCTTTCCGCGAGCCCGGCCGAGGTTTTCCACCAGGCCGGTTCCGCTCACCATGCCGATAATCGGTTTCACCTGTAGCATATCGCCGATAAGCGCGGTCTTGGGAGCGCGGCCAATCCTGATTAGATACTTGAGAGTGTCCATCCCTACCAGAAACTTGACTCTCGGTATCATGTCCCGGGCTACCTGGGCAACTTCAGCCAGGGTCTTGCCTTCCTCGGCAGCACGGGCCGCTTCCAGGACAATAAAACCCAGTGCCCCGGTGGCGGTCTTACTGTCGATAATCTCGATATTCAGATTGGGAGATTCTTCCCTGACTATTTTGCTGGCCTGGACTGCCGCTTCTTGGGTAGCGCTCAGCGCCTTGGAGACCAGGATGCAAATAATGCTATCCGTGGATTCGGCCAGATTCTTAAAGACGGCGGCAAAGTCTGACTGGCTGGCGGCCTGCGTGGTCACCGGTTGCCTGGCGGCATAAAACATCTTCCAGAAGTCCTCGTTGGACAGTTCGTTATCCGGGTAGCTCTTACCGTCAATAACCATTGCTACCGGGATGGTGCGAATATCGTATTTCTGGATAAGCTCGGCGGGGATGCAGCTTGTACTGTCGGTGACAATGCCTACTTTAGACATGGTGAACCTCCTCTTTAGAGTTTATATTACTCCGCCATCAATGCAGATGACCTGTGCGGTAATATAGCCAGCCCGTTCACTGGCAAGAAAAGCGGTAAGTTCGGCGACATCTCCCGGAGCACCAAAGCGCTGTAGCGGGATACGGGTGAGAATGGCATCCTTGGTTTCCTGCGGTAAAGCGTCCGTCATATCGGTGGTGATAAAGCCGGGGGCGATGGCATTGACCGTGATATTCCTTGCCCCCAGCTCCCGGGCAATGCTCTTGGTAAAGGCGATAAGCCCCCCTTTGGCTGCCGAGTAGTTAGCTTGTCCCATGTTTCCCACCAGGCCGGCCAGCGAGGAGATATTAATAACGCGTCCCCAGGACTGCTCCATCATGGGGCGTACGGCGAACTTGGTGCACAGGTAGGCACCGCGCAGGTTGGTATTAATCACCGCGTCCCACTTTTCATCGGACATCCGCAGCAGGAGGTCATCCCGGGTGATGCCGGCATTGTTTACCAGAATGTCGATTTTACCCCACCGGTCCATTATTTGGCGGGTCATCGCCCGGACTGCCTTGGTATCGGCTACATCCGCTTTGATGAGCATGGCTTCACCGCCGGTACCCTCAATTTCCCTGGCCAGACTGGCCGCCGCTTCATCGCTGGCTACATAATTAGCGGCTATCTTCGCGCCCAGGCTGGCCAGCTTGAGAGCGATGGCTCTCCCCAGTCCTCTTGTGGAGCCGGTAACCAGCGTTACTTTGCCTTCCAGTTCCTTGGGTTGCATCAGTCTCCTCTATGAAAAGCGTTGTATTATCAGGCTGCAATTTTGCCCGCCCATACCGAAGGAGTTGGAAAGGCATACGTTGACAGGCTGCCTGCGTGCCTGGTTGGGCACGTAATCAAGGTCACAATCAGGATCCGGAGTTTCGTAGTTAATCGTGGGCGGGATGATACCGTCCCGGATGGTCATTACCGCGGCTACCGCTTCCACGGAGCCGGCGGCGCAGGCCAGATGCCCGGTCATAGATTTATTAGAGCTAACCGGTATCTGGTAGGCTCTTTCTCCACAGACTATCTTGATTGCCCTGGTCTCAGCACTATCGTTTAGTTTGGTGCTGGTGCCGTGAGCATTGATGTAGTCGATATTATCCGGTGAGAGCCCGGCATTGTTCAGCGCCATTTTCATGGCTATTGCCTGTGTGTCAGCCTGGGGGGCTGTTTCATTATAGGCGTCAAAAGACCAGCCGGCGCCGGCCAGTTCGGCCAGTATCGGGGCACCGCGCTTTCCGGCATGCTCCAGGGTTTCCAGTATCAGGATACCGGCACCTTCACCGTGCACAAAGCCGTCCCGGTTGAGGTCAAAGGGGCGGCTGGCTTTAAGCGGGTCAGTCTGCCGCGAGAGCGCTCCCACCCGGGCGGTACTGGCTACTGCCACCGTGTTGATGTTGGCTTCAGCACCGCCGGCGATCATTACCTCGGCATGCCCCAGGCGCAGCAGGTTCAGGGCATTGCCGATGGCGTCGCTGCCGCTGGCGCAGGCGCTGTTGAGGCTGGTATTTGGTCCCCTGGCGCCGGTTTCCAGCCCGACCTGTGCTGAGACCATGCTGGCCGCTATCTTGGTGATGAATAGCGGGTCAACGCGCATCGGGCGGTTCTTGAATACCTCGGCCATCTCAGCGATTATCGCCACCATGCCACTGGTAGCGATGACCACCCCCACTTTCTCCTGTTCCTCCTGGGACATGTCAAGCCGGGCTGATTCCAGCGCCATCCTGGCCACCGCGATGGCGAAGTGTGTACAACGGCCGGTGCGGTCCACCCGCTTGATGTCCATATAATCAGCCGGCTCAAAGCCATTGACTTCACCGGCTACTTTCACGGGGAGGGTGCTGGCATCGAACAGTGTAATGGGGCCGATACCGGACCTGCCGTTAATTAGCCCCTGCCAGTGGTCCGCAGCCGTTAATCCCAGAGGGGTCATGGCACCCACTCCGGTAATGACAACTCTACGATCTGTCAACTTCACCTCCGTCTTGTTGGGAAAAATCTGTACCAATGGGGGCCAGGGACATGCCGCCATCGATAACGATAACCTGTCCCCTTATCATCGCCGACTGTTCACCGCAGAGGAAGGCAACCAGGTCAGCGATGTCTTCCGGTTGTACCATCCTTCCCGCCGGTGTGCTCTGCCAGGATAGCTGCGGCAAATCCCGGTCCGGGGCATATAGCTTCAAGGCTTCGCTGGCTACGGCGCCGGCGGCGATGCCGTTGACGCGGATTCCCTGCGGAGCCAGTTCAACTGCCAGGTAACGGGTAAGCGCCTCAAGGGCAGCCTTGGATACTCCTACCGCGGTATAGATAGGCCAGACGAGCCGGGAACCGAGACTGGAAATAGTCACCATCCTGCCGCCGTTTTTCATCAGCCGCGAGGCCCTCTGTGCACAGAGCAGGAACGCCCTGGCGTTGATATCCATTGTCCAGTCCCATCCCCTGCTGTCCAGGTCCATAGCCGAGCGGGGCACTCCGGAGGCGGCGTTGTTGATCAGTATGTCCAGTTTGCCGAATTTCTCCTCTATTTCGCGGAACATGCTGTCTATTTGTTCTTCCTCGCCTACATTGGCTTTGATAGTGTGGGCATTCACCCCCCTGGCGCGTGCTTCCCCGGCAGTTTGCGCAGCGGTGCTTTTTTTACGGAAGAAATTGATAATAACGTCAGCCCCTTCATCGGCTAACCTGAGGGTGATGGCCCGCCCGATGCCCCGGGAGCCGCCGGTTATCAGCGCAACCTTCCCTTTGAGTATATTCTCATTCCCCATTTTTAACTCTGCCTTACTGCTTATCGGTGACCTTGCGCTCGATATAGGCGACAAAGTCCTTCATGCTGGTAATATTCTGAAGTTCCTCATCCTCCAGTTCAATGTCGTAGGTGTCTTCCACGGCCACCAGAATCTGGACAATATCCAGAGAGTCAGCGCCCAGGTCCTTGAAACTGGCGGCTGATGCGTAGTCAGCCTCTGACTTGCGTAAAATTCTGGTGGCAATCTTCTTTACTGTTTCTTCCACTGACATGGTCTCTTCTAACGACATGTTTGAACTCCTTTTAATTTTTGACTTTTAGGCTTATTGCTACTGGCTGCCGGTCTCCTTCAATTTGTCCCGTGCTGCAGCCAGTTCCACTTTCATGGCGCCAATCAGGTCCCGCTCAACAGCCAGCTTGGCCTGCCCGATTGTCTTGGCAATTTCCTCAGCTTTGCTGCGGCCGTGAGATACACAGGCCACTCCGTTAACCGCCCACAGCGGCCCGCCACCCATGGCGTCAGCGGCATTGGTGGCTAAAATCAGGCCGTTGGTTATTTCTTTAACATCGCCTTCCGGCAATTTACCATTGAGCCGCTCTTCCAGCCACCGGGCGACAGTCTTACCCAGAGACTCGCAGAATT